>JBGTEW010000066.1:0-5877 GCA_041747615.1 Burkholderiaceae bacterium
GCGGCGGAGCAGTTCGCGAGTCAACTGGCCGAAGCCGGGGTCGACGAGGCGGCGCTGGTCGCACGGTGGACTTCGCAGGCGCCGCAGAAGGCAGCCGCGCTGCAGGCGGAAATCACGCGGCTTGCGCAGGAAATCGAAGCACTTGGTGCCGTCAATCTGGCCGCGCTCGAAGAGCTGACAACCTCACGCGAGCGCAAGGGCTTTCTGGATGCGCAGTCGGCCGACTTGACGGCAGCCATCACCACGCTCGAAGACGCGATTCGCAAGATCGATCGTGAAACGCGGCATCTTCTGCAGCAGACGTTCGATGCGGTCGACACCCACTTCGGCCAATTGTTTCCGAAGCTCTTCGGCGGCGGCGAAGCACGTTTGATCATGACCGGCGAGGAAATCCTCGATGCCGGGGTGCAGGTGATGGCGCAGCCGCCGGGCAAGCGCAACAGCACGATCCATCTGCTGTCCGGTGGCGAGAAGGCGCTGACCGCCACGGCGTTGGTGTTCGCGCTGTTCAAGCTGAATCCCGCCCCGTTCTGCCTGCTGGACGAGGTCGATGCCCCACTTGATGACGCAAACACCGAACGGTTCTGCCGGCTCGTCGAATCGATGACCGACAACACGCAGTTCATGTTCATCACGCACAACAAGATCTCGATGGAAATGGCGCAGCAGCTGATCGGCGTCACGATGCAGGAGCAGGGCGTTTCGCGCATCGTCGCGGTCGATATCGATAGCGCCGTGCGCCTGACAGCCGAAGCTGCGTGATCTGGGGCGGGTAGTACGGGATGAGTGACCTGACGTGGACGCTGCTGGCAATCGCCGCGGTCTTGCTCGCTGCGCTTTACCTGTACGGGAAGTGGCAGGAGCGCAAAGCTGCGCGGGAATTCGATGACTTGGCGTCGGATGATGAGCGAGCGTCGGCGATGGCCCGTGTCAGCACCGAACGCAGTTCGCGGCATGCACCGCTCCGGATCGAACCCACGATAGGCACGATTGGCGCCGACCCGCCCGCCGCCCATGCAGCCGCCGATGATGCACCTGCCGAGTCCGATGAAGAGCCGGTGGCCGCGTCGATCGGCGGCTGGGTCGAGGATCCGCTTCTAGATCTGATGCTCGAACTGCGTTGTGTTCACTCCTTCGATGGCGTTGCGGCGTTGGAGGCGCGTGCGCAACTCGACCGCCTTGCGTCGAATCTGCCGATCCATCTGGCAGTGTGGGATACGAGGGCGGCTCGTTGGAGTCTGCCCGATCGCTTCGGGTTTTATTCCGAAATGCTGATTGCGGTTCAGCTTGCGACCCGCCGCCATTCCTTGGGCGACATAGAGGCCGCGCGTTTTATTGCAGCCGTGCAGCAGATCGCCGTCGCAATCGATGCGGACTTCGATACGCCGGATGTTGCACGCATCGTGCAGCAGGCGATCGAGCTCGATCGGTTGTGCGCGCGCTTCGACGTCCAGATCACACTGACGCTGGAGGCGCAAGCGGAAGCATGGAGCGCCGCGCTGATCGATTCGGCCGCAGGCAGCGCGCAGTTTTTACAGGTGGAGCCCGGCCGCTGGGAGCGCAGTGATGCGCTCGATTCCCCTGCGCTCTACATGACCGCTGCACCGACCGGTGAACTTTCTACCCGCCTGGCAATGACGCTGGATGTCCCGCAGGCGCGCAACGAGTCGGCCGCTTTGGCGTCTCTTTTTTCGACCGCCCGCCAGCTAGCGGAAGCATTGCACGCGCGACTCGTCGACGACAACGGACGCCCGGTGGAGCCGGGCGCGCAAGCGACGATCGAGGGGGAGCTGGAAACCCTGGTACGCGAGATGCGCGCGGCCGGCATCGAGCCCGGCTCGACGCGCGCGCGCCGACTGTATACGGGGTAAGTGCATGGCACGCGCGGCACGCTCGCTGCCCGTCACTCCGGAAGCGCGCGCACGCTCGCTGCGTGACCAGATCACGCGTGCGGACCACGATTACTACCTGTCCGATCAGCCGACTTTGCCCGATGCGGAATACGACCGGCTGATGCTCGAACTGCAGGCGCTCGAAGGCGAGCATCCGGAGCTGATCACGCCCGATTCGCCGACGCAGCGAGTGGGCGGCGCCGCCAGCCGCGCATTTGCGCCGGTGCGCCACTCGGCGCCGATGCTGTCGTTGAACAACGCGTTCAGTGACACGGACGTGGTCGCATTCGACGCCCGCGTTCGTGATGCGCTGGCTCGCGCGGGACACGCGGTGAATCAGGTTGAATACGCATGCGAGCTGAAATTCGACGGCCTCGCGGTCAGCCTGCGGTATGAAGGCGGAGAGCTGGTGCAGGGCGCGACCCGCGGCGATGGGGCGGTCGGTGAGGACGTGACGGCGAACCTGCGCACGATTCGCGCGATCCCGCTGCGCCTCGCAGCCGATGCACCGGCGGTGCTCGAAGTACGCGGCGAGGTGATCATGTTCAAGCGCGAGTTCGAGCGCCTGAACGAAGGGCAGCGCGCGCGTGAAGAACGCGAGTACGCCAATCCGCGCAATGCCGCCGCCGGGGCGCTGAGGCAACTCGATCCCCGCATCACGGCTGAGCGTTCGCTGCGCTTCTTTGCCTACGGATTGGGCGAGCTGCAGGGTGTAGGCGAGCCGCCGACGCACGCTGCGCTGCTCGACGGGCTCGTCAGCCTCGGCATCCCCGTCGCCCATGAAAGAGGCGTCGTCAGCGGCATCGACGGCTGCCTTCAGTTCTATCAGGACGTGGGCAAGCTTCGGGCGTCACTGCCGTATGAAATCGACGGTGTCGTTTATCGGGTCAACTCGCGCGAGCGCCAGGTCATGCTCGGCTACGTTTCGCGCGCGCCGCGATTTGCGATTGCCCACAAGTTCCCGGCACAGGAAGCCATCACTCAGCTGATCGGAGTCGAGGTCCAGGTCGGCCGCACCGGAGCGATGACGCCGGTGGCGCGTCTGGCGCCCGTCTTCGTCGGCGGTGTGACGGTGACCAATGCCACTCTGCATAACGAGGACGAAATTCGGCGTAAGGACATCCGCATCGGCGATACCGTCATCGTGCGGCGCGCGGGCGATGTGATCCCGGAAGTTGTTGCGGTCGTGCCGGAGAGGCGGCCAGCGAGTGCAACGCAGTTCAAAATGCCGACTGAGTGTCCGGTATGCGGGTCTCGCGTCTACCGGGAGGAGGGCGAAGCTGTCGCGCGCTGCACGGGCGGTCTCGTGTGCGCTGCGCAGCGCAAGCAGTCACTGCTGCACTTCGCGGGCAGACGTGCGCTCGATATCGAAGGCGTCGGCTACAAGCTTGTCGACCAACTGGTCGACGGCGGCATCGTGCGCACGCCGGCCGATCTGTTCAAGCTCGGCGTCGGCACGCTGGCAGCACTGGAACGCATGGCCGGCAAGTCCGCTGCGAATGTGATCGAAGCCATCGATCGTGCGCGCAGCACGACGCTCGAGCGATTCATCTATGCCCTCGGGATCCGGCACGTCGGCGAATCGACCGCACGCGACCTGGCGCGGCACTTCGGGATGCTCGATCCGATCATCGACGCTTCCGAGGCTGAGCTGCTGCAGGTGCGAGACGTCGGACCGGTGGTCGCGACATCGATCGCGCGCTTCTTTGCGGAACCGCACAACCGCGAAGTCGTTGAACAGTTGCGTGCCGCCGGCGTTCATTGGCCCGAAAGCAGGGCTGAGCGCGAGCCGAGCGGGCGGCTGGCCGGCAAGACGTTCGTTATCACCGGTACATTGCCGACGTTGAAGCGCGATGAAGCCCGGGAGCGGATCGAAGCGGCCGGCGGCAAGGTTTCCGGCTCCGTGTCGAAGAAGACCGACTATGTCGTCGCCGGCGAGGATGCCGGTTCGAAGCTCACCAAAGCGAGTGAGCTGGGGGTGACTATCATCGACGAGGCGCAGTTGGTGCGCCTTCTGGGAGACTGATTTGTACGCAATCGTCGGCGGCAGCGGCCTTGCCAAGCTCACTGCATTGCAAAGTCCGCGTCGGCAGGTGATGCGTACGCCCTATGGGGAGCCGTCGGGCGCGTTGACGTTCGGCAAGTTTGTTGGCGCCGAGGTCGTGTTCCTCGCGCGCCACGGGTACGGCCATACGCTGGCGCCGCACGAGATCAACTACCGCGCGAATATCTGGGCGCTGAAAGAGCTGAAGGTCGAGGGCGTGATTGCGGTGGCGACGGTTGGCGGTATTGGCGGTGATCTTGCGCCGGGAACCCTGGTACTGCCGCATCAGATCATCGATTACACGCATAGCCGCAAGAGCACGTTCTTCGAGGGTTCGGAGAGTCCGGTGATCCACGTCGACTTCACGCAGCCGTATACACAAGCGCTGCGAGATCGACTGGTCGCGGCGGCGCAGTCATGCGATGAAAAGCTATTCGACGGTGCGGTTTACGCGTGCACGCAGGGACCGCGGCTCGAAACGGCCGCCGAGATCGAGCGCATTGCGCGCGAAGGCGGCGATGTGGTCGGCATGACCGGAATGCCGGAAGCGATTCTCGCGCGCGAGGCAGGACTGGACTATGCCGCGCTGGCGGTCGTGACCAATCACGCGGCCGGCCGCGGTGACAGCGCGCACGCAATCAAGCTGGAAGAGCTTGGCGAGGTGATGGAGGCGACGGTCGTGCGCGCCGTGCGAATTCTTTCTTCATTCTTCGGAGATCAGAAGTGATCCGAGAAATCCTGCGCATGGGCGATCCGCGGCTGCTGCGCGTGTCTGATCCCGTGCGCGATGTGCAATTACCCGAGCTTGCGACGCTGGTACACGACATGTTCGAGACGATGCATGCGGCGGACGGGGCCGGGCTGGCCGCACCACAGATCGGGGTGCCGCTGCGGGTGGTGATCTTCGGCTACAGCGATCCGGCGATGCGCAACCCGCGCTATCCGGACGCCGATCCGGTGCCGCAGACGATCCTTGTCAACCCGGTGATCGAAGCGCTCACGGACGAGGAAGAGGAGGGATGGGAAGGGTGCCTGTCCGTGCCCGGCCTGCGCGGCGTCGTTCCGCGCACCGCAAAGATTCGCTATCGCGGCGTCGATCTGCAAGGCCGGCAGATCGATCGCACGGCCGACGGATTTCACGCGCGGGTGGTGCAACACGAGGTCGACCATCTCAATGGAATCCTGTATCCGATGCGGGTGCGCGACTTTTCTCGCTTCGGCTACACCGACGTTCTGTTTCCGGGAATCGCGGACGCTGACGACTGACCGTCGACCCGCGTCTTGCTAGGCTGCGCGAGCGGCCGGCGGCGCCAATGCCTCGAGCAGATCGCTCTCGATCGCAAGCTGATCGCGCGACTTTCCAAGCTGCGCGCCCGACACCAGGAACACGTCTTCGGCACGCTCGCCCAGCGTTAGCACCTTTGCGGTGTGCACGTTGAGGTCGTGCTTTGCCAGCACGCGTGCTATCGAATACAGCAATCCGATCCGATCGGTCGCGGTGACCGACAGCAGGTAGTGCGAGCCGCGCTCGTCAGGCTCGAGTTGAACGCTCGGTGAAACCGGAAACTGGCGTGACTGGCGCGATTGTCTGAACGGCGCCGGATGTGCCGTCGGCGGAAGCTCCTGCTGTTTCGCGATCCACTCGGAGAGTTCGTGCTCGATCTGACTCAGCAGCTCCCGGTAGTGCGGGGCCCGGCCGTGATCGGTGACCAGGAACGTGTCGAGCGCGTAACCATGGCGTGTTGTGTGCACTCGCGCATCGAGGATGCTCAGGTTGCGGCGATCGAAGTAGCCGCAGACGCGAGCGAACAGGCCCTGCTGATCCTTGCAGTAGATCAGCACTTCTGCGCCTTCGCCGATGCGGGCCAGGCGCGCACGCACGATCGGCTTGTTGCTATTTACGCTGGAGAAGAGCGATCGCGTATGCCACGCGATGTCCTG
>JBGTEW010000067.1:0-3305 GCA_041747615.1 Burkholderiaceae bacterium
CGAGACCATGCAAACGCACCGCGCCCGCGCGAGGCGCGCTCGGGCCCGACCCCTTCCGGCGCCGCTGCACTGGAGGTCGAATCACCATTTTGTGGGTGGTTGTCGGTTCCCATACGAGGGCACGTTATAAACTGCGGCGCCGTAATGCCAACGTGCTGCGACAGACTGCAGCAGCCTGTCAATGAACTGCAGCAACAGCGATTGAGCGGTACAAATTAAAAAGGCCCGGATCGATCATCCGGGCCTTTTTGCTAACTTGAGACGCTGTTACAGCGCGGCTTTCGGCGTCTGATCGCAGGCGGCAGCGATGCTGGGTGAATGAGCGGGCTTGATGACAACGGGTTCTAGCCGCACGAGTTGCAGCGCCAGCGGGCGATCCTCATTTAAAGCTCCGCCAGCGGTGGCAACTAATCCTAATCCGAAGACGGCGGCAAGCGCTGCACTGAAAATGCGAATTTGGTTGGATGTGCGATACATGGTGCGCTCCTTCGTTCCTCAGCTTCGTACTGAGCGAACTGTAGGCACGGCGCGATGCGATTGCGATCGAAGTGCGACGAAATGCGCAAATGGCGGCGCGAAGCGCAATCGCGCCGGCCAACCGGAGCGAAATCGGCGCTCGAAGGGACGAAACGATGCGACGAAACGGCCGTCCTTTTAGCCTACCCCGACGACCCGAAGCAGCAACGAGATCGCCAGCAGCACCCAGCCGGCGCGACCCGCGTGATCCGCCCACGGGTTCTCAGCACGCAGTTTCGCCGCCTGTGCCAACAGCTGTTCGCGGCGCTTCTGTGTCTCGGCGTCGTTGGTGGCCGGCGCCGTACTCGCCTTGATGATTGCACGCACGAATGGAAACTGAACGGTCAGCGATAGGGTCAACACCGCCGCCCCAAGATCGCCCAATCCGTGCGAAAAGCGTCCGGCATCGAAATCCACCAATGCCAACGCGCCCATCATGGCGCTCAGCACAAAAAAGGTGTTGCGCCAGATTTGTTCGCCGGAAGTCTGAGTGAGGGGTTCGTTCATTCGCCGGAAGATCGATTCCGTGTATAGACCTGTCAGCAGCAACGACGTTCTGACGTTACGGCAGAATCCTTGCTTCTTTAGCCGAGCCGGACGAGGCGAGCCAGACTAGGACATTGCCATGCAATTTTCTCCGTGGGAAAACCCGATGGGCACCGACGGGTTCGAGTTCATCGAATACGCCGCGCCCGACCCTGTTGCACTCGGCAGCCTGTTCGAGACGATGGGTTTCATGGCGGTCGCACGCCACCGGCACAAGAAGGTGACGCTATATCGGCAGGGCGGCGTCAATTTCATCATCAACGCCGAGCCCGATTCATTCGCGCAGCGCTTTGCCCGGCTGCACGGTCCATCGATCTGCGCAATTTCGTTTCGCGTACGCGACGCAGCGCTGGCGTACCGGCGGGCGCTCGAGCTCGGCGCGTGGGGATTCGACTCCAAGTCCGGGCCGATGGAACTGAACATCCCGGCGATAAAGGGCATCGGCGATTCGCTGATCTATTTCGTCGACCGCTGGCGCGGCAAGAATGATGCGCAGCCGGGAGGCATCGGAGACATCGACATTTACGACGTCGATTTCGAGCCAATCGCCGGAGCGCCGGCAAATCCGGAGGGCTGCGGGCTCGTATTCATCGATCATCTGACCCATAACGTGCATCGCGGCCGCATGAAGGAATGGGCCGAGTTTTACGAGCGGCTGTTTAACTTCCGCGAAGTCCGTTACTTCGATATCGAGGGCAAGCTGACCGGGCTGAAGAGCAAGGCGATGACCAGTCCCTGCGGCCGAATCCGAATTCCGATAAACGAAAGCTCCGACGATAAAAGCCAGATCGCCGAGTATCTGGACGAGTATCACGGCGAAGGGATCCAGCACGTCGCACTGGCGACCGCCGATATTTACGCGACCGTACGCGCGATGAAGAAAAACGGCGTCGCCTTCCAGGACACGATCGAAACCTATTACGACCTGATTGATCAGCGGCTGCCGAATCACGGCGAGCAACTATCGGAATTGAAGCGACTGCGCATCCTGATCGATGGCGCTACGCATCAGGGCGCGCCGAACGAACTGCTGCTGCAGATCTTCACGCAGACCGTGATTGGCCCGATCTTCTTCGAGATCATTCAGCGCAAAGGCGACGAGGGTTTCGGCGAGGGCAACTTTCGGGCCCTGTTCGAGTCGATCGAGCTGGATCAGATACGCCGTGGTGTGCTGAAGCCCGGCGAAAAAGCCACTGCATAGGATGCCCGTAGCTCCGGTTACTTACGGCGCCAGCACCCGCCCGCCGCGCGGTGATTACTCTGAAGCCCGCGCCGATTACACCTGCGATCAGAACTGGGCTCGTTACACACCGGAGGAACACGCGATGTACGCGCGGCTCTTCGCCCGCCAGGTCCGACAGGCGCAGGGGCAGGCCTGTGAGGAATTCATCGAGTCTCTGGGGCAACTGGGTGCTGCCGATCGGATTCCGCACTTCGATGCGATTAGCCAATCGCTTGCGCGCGCAACCGGCTGGGAAGTCGTTGCGGTTCCCGGGCTGATTCCGGAGCATGCATTCTTCTCGTTGCTGGCCCACCGACGCTTCCCGGTCACCGTCTGGCTGCGGTCGCCGGCGGAGTTTGACTACATCGTCGAGCCCGATGTGTTCCATGACCTCTATGGACACGTGCCGCTGCTGTTTAATCCGGTGTTCGCCGACTACATGCAGGCATTCGGGCGCGGCGGATTGAAAGCCGAAGGGTTGCAGGCACTTGAGTATCTGGCGCGCCTGTACTGGTACACGGTCGAGTTCGGCTTGATCGCCACCCCGCGCGGATTGCGGGTCTATGGCGCCGGAATTCTGTCATCGGTGGGCGAAACGCACTATGCGCTGACCAGCGCCCAGCCCCAGCGCATCGCCTTCGCTCTTAAGCGAGTCTTGCGCACGCCGTACAAGATCGACGATTACCAATCCACCTACTTCGTCGTCGAATCGTTCGACCAGTTGTTCGAGGCGACAGCGCCGGACTTTACGCCGTTGTACGAGGAAATCGCGCCGCTGCCGCCGCTTCCGATCGATACCCGAGTGTCCGGCGAAAAATCGTATCCGCCGAACGCGAGCGGCGCGGCCGCTGCTTAAACCGTTACTGCGTCTGGGCCGGCACACCGCCGGGGAGGATGGGCTGCGGCACCTGCGGTTGCGGCACCTGGGGAATAGGCTGCGGCTGCGCTTGCGGTGGTGGCATCTGAGGCGGCGGCTGCGCCGGGAACTGTTGCTGCGGAATCGCAGGCGGGGGCGCAGGCC
>JBGTEW010000068.1:0-9855 GCA_041747615.1 Burkholderiaceae bacterium
GCAGCGTCGTTGACCGAGTGCACGCGCGAGGCGCTCGCGCGTTACGGTGATGCGATCGGGCTGGCGTTTCAAGTGGTCGATGATTTGCTCGATGTCGAGGCGAGCACCGCTGATCTTGGAAAGACGGCGGGCAAGGACGCAGAACAAAGCAAACCGACTTACGTATCGTTGTTGGGCGTTCAGGCGGCACGCGCCTGGTCGCTGCGCCTGCGGGCGCAGGCGCTTGAAGCTGTTGATGGGCTGGGCTCCGCTGCGCTTCGGCTGCGTGAGCTGGCAGACTTTATCGTCTGCCGAAAGAGCTAATCGGCCGTTAGATCATCATGGAGCTTCTCAAAAATATCGACTCACCGATCGAACTGCGGACGCTCGACCGCTCGCAGTTGCCGCAGCTTGCCGACGAGCTGCGTGCGTTCGTGCTCGAGTCCGTTTCGAAGACCGGGGGCCATCTGAGCTCGAACCTCGGCACGGTGGAACTGGCAATCGCATTGCATTACGTGTTCGACACGCCGGAGGATCGAATCGTATGGGATGTCGGCCATCAGACGTATCCGCACAAGATTCTGACCGGCCGGCGCGATCACATGGCACGGCTGCGACAGTTGGGCGGCATGTCTGGATTTCCGCGGCGCTCCGAAAGCGAGTACGACACGTTCGGCACTGCGCATTCCTCGACGTCGATTTCGGCCGCGCTTGGAATGGCGGTGGCAGCGCGCAACCAGGGCTCGGCGCGTCACTCGATCGCGGTGATCGGAGACGGTGCGATGAGCGCCGGGATGGCGTTCGAGGCGCTGAACAACGCCGGCGTGACCGACAACGTCCGCTTGCTGGTGATCCTGAACGACAACGACATGTCGATCTCGCCGGCGGTCGGCGGCTTGAACCGCTATCTGGCGCGTTTGTTGAGCGGAAAATTTTATGCAGCCGCGAAGCACGCCGGCAAACAGGTGCTGAAGAGCTTTCCGCCCGTGTTCGAGCTGGCGAAGAAGTTCGAGGAGCACGCGAAAGGCATGGTGGTGCCGGGCACTTTGTTCGAGGAGTTCGGATTCAATTACATCGGACCGATCGATGGCCACGATCTGGACTCGTTGATTCCGACTTTGCAGAATCTGAAACAGTTGAGCGAGCAGCTAAGCGGCCCGCAGTTTCTGCACGTCGTGACCAGAAAAGGGCAGGGCTACAAGCTGGCAGAGGCCGACCCTGTGCTGTATCACGGCCCGACCAAATTCGACCCCAGCGTCGGCGTGATCAGTTCAACGGCGGCTGCGCCGGCGAACAAACCGAACTACACGAAGATCTTCGGCGACTGGCTGTGTGACATGGCAGCGCTCGACTCGCGCCTGATCGGCATCACGCCGGCGATGCGCGAGGGGTCGGGCCTGGTCCGCTTCGAGCAGGAGTACCCGGATCGTTACTTCGATGTCGGCATCGCAGAGCAGCATGCGGTGACATTCGCGGCCGGGCTTGCGTGCGACGGCATGAAACCGGTGGTCGCCATTTACTCGACGTTTCTGCAGCGTGCTTACGACCAGTTGATTCACGATGTAGCCATCCAGAACCTGCCGGTGATGTTCGCGCTCGATCGAGGCGGGCTGGTCGGCTCCGACGGCGCGACTCATCATGGCGCGTTCGACCTTTCGTATCTGCGCTGCCTGCCGAACCTGATCGTGATGGCGCCATCCGATGAGAACGAGTGCAGACAAATGCTCTACACGGCGTTCAAGCACGACGGTCCCGCCGCGGTGCGTTATCCGCGTGGCACCGGACCGGGGGTTGCGATCGAAGATGCGATGAGCGAGCTACCGATCGGCGAGGGTGAGCTGCGGCGCAGCTCCCGAGCTGTCGCCGGTCGCCGCATTGCCATCCTTGCGTTTGGATCGATGGTGCCGCCGGCGCTCGCCGCCGCAGAAGCGCTCGATGCCAGCGTCGCCAACATGCGATTCGTAAAGCCGCTGGACGTCGAACTGGTCGCACGCCTGGCGCGCGAGCACGACGCACTGGTCACCATCGAGGAGGGCGTTGTTGCCGGCGGTGCGGGAAGTGCGTGCCTCGAAGCACTCGCCGCGCAGGGAATCGAGATACCGGTGCTGCAGCTGGGTCTTCCGGATCGCTTCATCGACCATGGCGACCCGGCGTTGCTGCTGAAGGATTGCGGACTCGATGCAGGTGGCATCGGTATCGCGATTCGTGCGCGCTTTCCGGAACTCGTGCGCAAAGTGCGCACCGTCAAGTCGGCAGCGTAGTAGCGGTTTGACCCGAGGCGATGAAGCCGGCCGTCATCGTGCAGCACGAGGCTGACGCGGGGCCGGGGCACTTCGAGCGCTATCTGCTCAGAAATGGCCTGCCCTACCAGACGGTATGCGTATTCGACGGAGAATCGATGCCGGGTTTCGCGCAGGGCTACTCGGGACTTTGCTCGCTTGGCGGCACGATGAGTGTCAACGACGAGCTGCCGTGGATCGATCATGAGCTTTCACTGATGCGCGACGCCGACCGATGCGGGGTGCCAATCATCGGCCACTGCCTCGGCGGGCAGCTGCTGGCAAGGGCATTCGGCGCGCAAGTGACGCGCAGCGCAATCAAGGAAATCGGTTGGGGCGAAGTTCATGCCGACGACATCGAGCTTGCGCGCGAATGGGTGGGCACGGAGCCGGTGCTCGAACTATTCCAGTGGCACGGCGATACGTTCGCGTTGCCGCCGGAAGCGCGCCGCCTGCTGACAAACCGGCTCTGCGCCAATCAGGCATTCGTGATCGAGCGGTCGGGGTTTGCGCACCTGGGGATGCAGTTTCATGTGGAAATGACGCCGCAACTTGTGCATTCGTGGGTGTCCGATCCCGCGGGCCTGCGCGAGATAGACGACGCGTTAAGGGATCAGCACGGCGTCGGCGTGCAGCGCGCCGAAGACATATTGGACGGCGTGGATCACAAAATACAGCGAATGAGTGCGATTGCAGATCGGATCTACGATCGCTGGGCCCGCGGCTTGCGCCGCTAGATCAACTGCGCAATCGGGCAGGCTTCCAGGTATCGGCCCAGCGCCCCGACCCGTACAACTCCTCGACCGGCTTCGCTGGACGGTGCGGACATATCCTTTGATGCACGCTGGCGAGCAGCATCAATTCCGCCATCGCATCGGGCGCAAGATTCAGCGTGGAATCACGGCCACTGTAAACCTTTTCAAAATACTGGTTCAGCTCCGGATAGCCCCATAGCAAGCGAAGTGTCTGGACCACAGCCGGGTGCTTCCGCTCCAGAACCGACAGCCGAGGGTCGGCGGAGGGCGCCGCTGGGCCTGCAGGCACCTTCGAAACGGGACGGCCTTCCAGATTCGGGTCGACCGATGCAACGAAACTATTGAAGCGGGAGGGCGTGGTTCGCATGGCGAGTAAGGCTAAGGCTAATCCGACCGGATGACAAAACGAAACCGACGATCGGTCGGTTGCCGGACGCACCGCGCTAGTCGCGGAAGTTCTCGAACGAAAGCGGCACTTCTGTCACTTTACTGCGAAGCAGCGCGATGCATTCCTGCAGTGAGTCTTTTTTTGCGCCAGTGATCCGCACGGCATCGCCCTGGATGTTGGCGGTCACTTTCAACTTGCTTTCCTTAACCAGCGCGACGATCTTCTTGGCCAGCATCTGCTCGATACCGTTCCTGATCTCGATCGGCTGCTTCAGCTTGTCGCCCGAGATCTTTTCCGGCTTCTCATATTCCAGCAGCCTCGCATCGACCCCGCGCTTGGCCATCTTGGCGGCCAGGACATCTCGCACCTGACCAAGCTTGAACTCGTCGTCGGCGTACGCAGTCAGCTCGAACTCCTTCTGCTCGAAACGCGCATCGGAGCCCTTGAAGTCAAAGCGGTTGGCGATCTCCTTGTTGGCCTGATCGATCGCATTGCGCACTTCGACCATGTTGGGCTTGCAGACGGCGTCGAACGACGGCATGACGGCTCCCGATCAAGCCTGCGAGTGTATCGACATCTAAACTCGCGCCATGGCAATGCTGACCACGGATCTGGTCCGGCACAACGTTTCGCTGCGTGCGCTCAACACATTTGGCGTCAACGCGCGCGCAAAGTTGTTCGCGTGCATACGATCGCTGGACGACCTGCAGCAGGTACTTTCCGATCCGCGCGTTGCCGGTGCGCCGCAGCTGGTGCTCGGTGGTGGCAGCAACCTTCTGTTGACCGGCGACTTCGACGGCTGTGTGCTGAAGATCGAGATCCCCGGCGTGCATCGGGACGACGACGGTGAACACTGGCTGGTGCGAGTGGGTGCAGGTGAAAACTGGCACGCATTGGTCGAGCGCCTGGTCGACGAGAATCTGCCGGGACTCGAAAACCTGGCACTGATTCCCGGCTCGGTCGGGGCAGCGCCGATCCAGAACATCGGCGCCTATGGCGTCGAGCTCGCCGAACGGTTTCATTCGCTGCAGGTGTGGAACGCTGCCGCCGGAACCTTGCAGACGCTGAATGCCGATGACTGCAGATTCAGCTATCGCGACAGCATCTTCAAGCACGAGACTGCGCCACGCGTGATCCTCGGAGTGACATTTGCTCTACCGCGTCAATGGACGCCGGTCACCGGTTATGCCGATGTCGAGAAGGAATTGCGCCAGCGCTCCGTAGCCCGGCCTCGGCCGCGCGATATCTTCGACGCGGTCATCGCCATTCGCCGGCGCAAGCTGCCCGACCCGGCACGGATCGCAAACGCCGGCAGCTTTTTCAGGAATCCGGTGGTGACGCAAGAGCGCCGCATGGAGTTGATCGAGCGCCATCCTTCGCTGGTGAGCTACGACATCGGCGGCGGCCGCTACAAGCTCGCCGCCGGTTGGCTGATCGATGCGTGCGGTCTTAAGGGCGCGGTGCGCGGACGCGCGGCCGTCTACGAGAAGCAGGCGCTGGTGCTGGTCAATCTGGGCGGCGCCACCGGCGCAGAGATACTTGCGCTTGCGCGCGAAGTGCAGGGCGCTGTCCAGAACCGGTTCGGTATCGAGCTCGAACCCGAGCCTCGAATCGTGTAAAAAAAGGCCCGCGTGCGCGGGCCGGGGAGGTGTGAAACAAGCGGTGTCTCGAAGCGCCGGTCGGAGAGCTCGCTCGCGGAGGAGAACGCGTAGAGCACCGGCACCGCAGACAGTGGAACTATAACCAGCGATCATCCAATGCGCATTCATCCAAAAGGCTTGAACGCTCGATACGCCGACGGGCGGCCGGTTTTAAAGTCTCAGTTAATCGCTGTCATCGGTCAGTCGCGATAGTGCCGAGCCCGATCCGGACGCCAGCAGACCGGCGCGCGCGTAGCTGATCAGCTTCTGCCGGGTGTCCTCGATATCGAGGTTGCGCATCTGCAGTTGTCCGATCCGATCAGCCGGCGTAAAGCTCGACACGCCTTTCTCCATCGTCAGCCGGTCCGGTTGGTAGGTGAGGTTGGGCGAGTTGGTGTCCAGAATCGAATAATCGTTGCCGCGCCGGAGTTCGACCGTGACTTCGCCGGTCACCGCCCGTGCCACCCAGCGCTGCGCGCTCTCGCGCAGCATGATCGTCTGCGGGTCGAACCAGCGGCCCTGGTAAAGCAGCCGCCCGAGCCGCCGTCCGCCGTCGCGGTACTGCTCGATCGTGTCCTCGTTATGAATGCCGCTGATCAGACGCTCGTACGCAATGTGAAGCAGTGCCAGTCCGGGGGATTCATAAATGCCGCGGCTTTTCGCTTCGATGATGCGGTTCTCGATCTGGTCGCTCATTCCGAGCCCATGGCGGCCTCCGATGCGGTTCGCTTCCAGCATCAATTGCACCGGATCCCTGAGCTCTGCGCCGTTCAGTGCGACCGGCTGGCCCTGTTCGAACCGGACGCTGACTTCTTCACGGTCGATGGCCACCGAGTCGCGCCAGAACGCGACGCCCATGATCGGCTCAACGATGCGCACGCTGCTCGACAGGTGCTCGAGATCCTTGGCTTCGTGGGTCGCGCCCAGCATGTTCGAATCGGTCGAATACGCCCTGTCGGCCGCCATCTTGTACGCATGGCCGCGCGTGCGCATGAACTCGGACATCTCCGCGCGCCCGCCGAGTTCATCGATGAATGCCTGGTCTAGCCAGGGCTTGTAGATTCTGAGGTCGGGATTGGCGAGCAGCCCGTAGCGATAAAAACGCTCGATATCGTTGCCCTTGTAGGTGCTGCCGTCGCCCCAGATGTTGACATCGTCGTCCTTCATGGCGGCGACCAGCAAGGTACCCGTCACTGCGCGTCCGAGCGGCGTCGTATTGAAGTACGTCAGCCCGGCGGTGCTGACGTGAAAGGCGCCGCATTGCAACGCTGCAATGCCTTCTGCGACCAGCTGCGAACGACAGTCGACCAGCCGCGCCTTCTCGGCGCCGTACTCGAGCGCGCGGCGCGGAATGCTGTCGTAGTCCGGCTCGTCGGGCTGTCCGAGATTGGCGGTGTACGCGTACGGAATCGCACCCTTGTCGCGCATCCACAGCAACGCAGCGCTCGTATCGAGCCCGCCCGAAAACGCAATGCCGACTTTGTCGCCGGCCGGAAGGTGTCGCAGGATCGTTCCCATAAAGTTCCAGGTTACTGAACGCTCCTGCCTAGCAACAGATACTCCATCAGTGCCTTCTGCACGTGCAACCGATTCTCCGCTTCGTCCCACACAAGCGACTGCGGGCCGTCGATGACCTCCGCAGTAACTTCTTCGCCGCGGTGCGCCGGCAGACAATGCATGAAAACCGCATCGTGCGCGGCCGATTGCATCATGCGGGTGTCCACGCGCCAGTCTGCGAACGCGCTGCAGCGCGCTTCGTTTTCCGCCTCGTAGCCCATGCTGGTCCAGACGTCGGTCGTCACCAGATCGGCACCGTGCGTGGCGTCGATCGGATTGGCGAACACCTGAAGATGCTCACCTGAACCCGCCAGCGCCGCGTCGAGGGGATACGCAGGCGGCGTCGAAACATGCAGTCGAAATCCGAGGCAACGCGCTGCCTGCACCCACGTGTACGCCATGTTGTTCGCATCGCCGATCCACGCCACTGTGCGACCCGCAATGGGGCCGCGATGCTCGACGAATGTGAATATGTCGGCCAGAATCTGGCAGGGGTGATATTCGTTGGTGAGCCCGTTGATCACGGGCACCGTCGAATGTGCAGCGAAGCTTTTGAGCTTCGCCTGCTCGTACGTGCGGATCATTACGATGTCGACCATCCGCGAGATTACGCGCGCAGTGTCCTCGATCGGTTCGGCGCGTCCAAGCTGCGAATCGCCGGTGGTGATATGGATCACCGAGCCGCCCATCTGGTACATGCCGGCTTCGAACGAAACGCGCGTGCGCGTCGAAGCCTTCTCGAACACCATTGCCAGCGTGCGATCGGCGAGCGGCTGGTAGAACTGATAGCGCTTGAAGCGGTCCTTAATGATGCGTGAGCGCTCGAACACCCACTCGAGCTCGGCACGCTCGAAATCGGTTATTTGCAGGAAGTGGCGAATGTCGGCCACCGCGCCTCAGGCGGCTTTGGCGGCCGGCGCAGTTAAAAACGCCGAGATCAACGGCGCCAGCCGCTCGACGATCAGGTCTGCTTCCTGTTCGCTCAGTATCAACGGCGGCAACATCCGGATCACCGTGTCATGCGTCACGTTGATCAACAGTCCGGCGTCGAGCGCTTGGCGTACCAATTCACCGCACGGCCGGTCGAGTTCAATGCCAAGCATCAATCCCTTGCCGCGGATCTGCACCACGCCGGCGACGCCGGCCAGCCTGTGCTTCAGTGCACTGACGATACGCTCACCCTGCACGACTGCGTTTGCCATCAGGCCGTCGCTTTCGATGATTGCGAGAGTCTCCAGTCCCGCTCGCATCGCCAGCGGATTGCCGCCAAAAGTGGTGCCGTGGTTGCCGGGCCCGAACACGCCGGATGCCGGACCGGCAGCGACGCATGCGCCGATCGGTACGCCCGACCCGAGGCCCTTCGCCAGTGTCATCACATCCGGCTTGATGCCGGACCATTGATGGGCGAACCATTTGCCGGTGCGTCCGATGCCGCTCTGGATCTCATCGATCATCAGCAGCCAGCCGCGCTCGGCGCACACCCTGCGCAACGCCTTGACGTAGTCGAGGTCGGCGACGTAGATGCCGCCTTCGCCCTGCAGCACTTCGAGCCAGACGGCGAGCACGCGGCGGTCGGCATCGCCCGCCCGCTTGACTGCATCGATGTCGTTGTAGGGAACACGCACGAAGCCGCTCGGAAACGGATCGAAACCCCTGCGCGCTTTCTCGCTACCGGTTGCCGCCAGCGTGGCGAGCGTGCGACCGTGCCACGCGCGCTCCATGACGATCGTCTGCGCCTCAGGCTCGCCGCGCTTGTGTCCGAAAAAACGAACTAACTTCAGCGCTGCCTCGTTCGCCTCCGAGCCGGAATTGGCGAAGAACACCTCCTGCATGCCCGCCAGCGCGCAGATACGATCAGCCAGAGCCTCCTGTTCAGTGACTCGGTAAACGTTCGATGTGTGAATCAGGCGGCTGATCTGATCAGTCAGCGCCGGCACCAGCTTCGGATGCGCGTGACCGAGACCGTTGACGGCGATGCCTGCCAGAGCATCGAGATACTCCTTGCCGTGCTCGTCATACAGCCGGGCCCCTTTGCCGTGGGTAAACGCGACGGGTAGCCGGTTGTAGGTGTTCATCAAGTGGGCCATCGTTGCACTCCCGTGCCAAAAGAAAACGCGGCAGTCGTCATCAACTGAGCCGCGTTCGAAGGATTATATGGTGAGGCCCGATTTTCGACCGCCTGATTCCGGCCGATTCGCAGCTACGCGGCGCGACGCCGTTGCGGCCGACTCGCCACCAGAGCGATCAACTGGCTTTCCTCGTCGGCCGACAGCACCCGCACCGATGGCACGTAGCCTTGATAGACGACGCCGTGCAGCTCGACCTTGTTCTGCACGCGTAAATAGCGCACCAGATATTCGACGATGTTGTCGGTAATGCGCTGGCCCGGCACCAGTACCGGTATGCCCGGCGGATATGGGACGATTTGGTCGCAGCTTATTCGCCCTGCCAGGCCGCGGTTGATCTGGTCGTTGTCGTCGAGCAACGGTACCAACTCGCCGGTGGCGTAATACGCGTCGCGCGGCAGAAACGCGAGCTGCGTAAAAGGCGGCAGATCCAGAGTGCGGTACAGCCTGCGCGGCGCGCGCTTTTCGCGTGCGAGCCGCATCAGCGCGTCGTACAGCCGCGAGCATTTCGAGCGCGTAGTGCCGATTGTCAGCAGCAGCGTCAGCGTGTTGAACGTCGATTTCTCGACGGTGATGTTGAAGCGCGTAAACAGCTCGTGCTGTAGCTCATCGACGGTCAAGCCGCACGAGGCAACATCGACCGTGATCTTGGTCGGGTCGAGCCGGATGCCGTCGTTCTTGACTTCGTCCGGCAGCAGATCGTCCAGGTCGAGCACGCGGAACACGCCGGTCGAGTTGATTTGCTCGCGCAGCTCGTCAGCCAGCATCAGCGTGCGCTGCAGGAGCTTGTAGCCTTCAAGCATCGCCTGCTTGCGGCTGACGTCAAGGCTCGCAATCATGCTGTACATCGGGCTGGTCGATGTATGCATGTTGAAGTTCTCGCGAAAGATGTGCTCGTTGAACGTTGGATCGTTGACGTGTATGTACGCCGCCTGCGACAGCGCCGACAGCGTCTTGTGCGCCGACTGTGTGACGTAGTCCGCGCCCGATTCGAGCGCGGTCGGGCGCAGCGCCGGGTGAAAGCGCGCGTGGGCAAACCACGCTTCGTCGATCAGCACCTTGATGTTGCGCGCATGCGCCGCTTCGACGATCGGCCGCAGATCGTAGCGCAGCCCGTCGTAGGTGCACGAA
>JBGTEW010000069.1:0-13183 GCA_041747615.1 Burkholderiaceae bacterium
TTCAATCTCGCAGTCGCACTAAAAGATTCGTGGATGCGTTAACCGCGACTACTTCAACACCAGCCAAGCAGGCGCATGATCGCTCGGCTTCTCACGGCCGCGCACCGCTTTATCGACTCCCACCTGTTCGAGCCGATCTGCGGCTCTCGCGTTCAACAACAAGTGGTCTATCCGAAGTCCCGCGTCGCGCGGCCAGCGGTTTCTGAAGTAGTCCCAGTACGTGTACATCGGGGCGTCGGGGTAGAGCTTTCGAAGCGCGTCAGTCCCGCCTTGTTCCAGTAATTCGCGATAGGCGGCTCTGCTCTCCGGCTGCAGCAGCGCATCCGTTTTGTAGGACCTGGTTGAATAAATGTCCTTGGTGTCATCGGTCGGCACGACGTTGTAGTCACCCACGAGCACCACCGGTTCGGCGCAGTCGCGCAATTGAGCAGCGTGGTCGATCAGCCGTCTGAACCAGGCAAGCTTGTAGTCGAACTTCGGCCCCGGTTGCGGATTGCCGTTAGGCAGGTAGATCGAGGCGACGATGATGCCGTCGACAAACGCCTCCAGGTAGCGACTGTGGGTGTCGTCCGGATCATTCGGCAGTCCGCGACGCCGCTCCTGCGGCTCGGACCCCTTGGCCAGGATGGCCACGCCGTTAAAACCCTTCTGGCCGTGCCATATCGCGCTGTAGCCCGCACCTTTGATTGCCAGCGCGGGAAAGGTCGCGTCCGAAGTCTTCAACTCCTGCAGGCAGGCTATGTCGGGACGGGTCTCTTCAAGCCATTCGAGCAGACGCGGCAAGCGGCTGGTGATGCCGTTGACGTTGAACGTTGCGATCTTCATGCGTCGCCAAGGGCTGATTGCGACTGAGCTCACCCACCCTCAAGCAAGACCAATTTGGCGTTTGTGATGCGGCCAATTGAACCGAAGCCGCGGGAGTCAACCTCGCGATTCTTCCGAGCATTTGAGCTTACTCCGAGATCGCAGGTGGCTATTCGTCTCGCAACAACAAACAGGCAATAGCGATGCTGACCTACAGCTCGGCTCGCTAAAACCGGGCCGCACAGCCTTGCAGAACGCGTTTTTCAACACGCACAACGACTCTTGCGCCGTACGCTGTTTCGGATCTGCCATCTGTGCACATCTGCGGGTTTACCTCGACGCTGACCATAAGTCCGTCCGAGGAGCGGGCCTCATACGTGCGCGCTACCGTGCCTTTCAACGTCTCACGGCTGCCCGCCACCTTGAATGCCCTTGCCGGAAGGCTCACCGATACTTTGTCGGGCAGGTTGAGGACGGCTGTGACGTCGGTAACCACAAGGCGCCACGCTGCTCCTTCGCCGACGGCCAGCAGTCGCACGTTCGACGGAATGTCGCTTGGCAAAGACTTGCAGGACTCGACCGTGCCAACGGCTCTCTGAAACTGGTACGCGGTCGCATTCGTCTTTCCGCGCTCTCCGCGCATCTCGACGTACAGCGGCCGGTATCGGTGCAGCATGATTTGGCGAACCGCGCCCACCCCCGAGCGTAAGGAGCTGTTTGCTGTCTTATCGTCGATCGGGAACAGCTGCTGTGACATTACCGTCCCATTGCACGGCTGATACTGCAGCACACCCGCGCCGCCCTCGCTGACGAAGCCGCGGAGGTCAGCTGCGAGGCCGGCTGTAGCCGCAAGTGCGAGCGCGCAGAACGCAAACGCACGCCGTACCGCCTTACGGCGGCCGGCGCGGTGTGTACCTTCGGTATAGATCAAGCGGTAAGCGTCGGGTGCCCCGTTGACATAGCCGGGTTAAACAAGTCGATCTGCTCGTTCGCCGGCACCCCCAGCCCTTGCGACGGGTTGGTGGGCTGAATTCCGAGGTAGTTTCGGAGCGCCTGGTGATAGTGAGCCGGTGTGAGCATCACGCCGGTCGGATCAGGCGCACCGGTCTTCGGATTGATTGCCCGCGCAGTATGGTTCGGACCCGTGTAGCCGACGACGCGATTGCCCAACCCTGTTCCCGGCGGAAGCATGATCAAAGCGCCCGAGCCCACGCCTTTGTGATCATTGCCAATGCTACCGTTCAGCTCCGTGCGGCTAAACTCGCCCGCCACCACCACATGCAGCCGGTCGGCAATTCCACGTCGGCCCGCCTCATCCCAAAGGTATTCAAGCCGATTGGTCGCACGTGCAAATGAACCGTTGGGCCCGTCGTTGGCGGCCGCGTTGCCGTGGGTGTCAAAACTTCCGCTCGCCACTTGAATGGCCGCCGTGATACCGGACTGGGCGCAGATCAGCGAGACCTCGAGATCAGGGAACGGGCCAAACGCCGCAGGAATATTGGTGGCTACGGCTGCCAGGCGGACACGCGCTTCCTTGCCGGCGATAAAGGCGTCGGTTATCAGACGCTCCTTCGGCAGCATGACTCCATTTGCCTTTAGTGCCTCAAGTCGCGCGGCGCGCGCTTCCACCGTCTTGTTGAAATCAGCCCGCTTGACGTAATCATTTGTGGCGTTTACCGCGAGTGGCTCAATCATCGCGCGCAACTGATTCTGATCAGGTACCGCGGTGGCCGGGTAGATCCCAGCGCTGACCGTGCCGTTATCCCTCAGCAACCATCCCGTTGGCATGCTGCCCGCCATCTTCGCCGCGTGCAACTCGCAGATTGGTGCAAAACCCATCGCTAGTTTGCCGGTCTCCTGACAATACGCTCCGTCGTTATGGCTATTCGTTTGTGTATTGACCCCGTTCACGACAAGGCACTGGTCGCGGAACCTGGTGAAGAACTGTGTGTTCAGGCCTATTGGAGCCCAGCGAAGGTTGCCACTTCCGGGAATCGGCAAGCCTTGCTGCGTATACAGGTTGTAGCGGGGATCAACCGACGGATCCGTCCAAAAATCGTGGGTAGGTCCGCCATCCAGGTGATAGTAGACAAGTATCTTCGAAGCAGGCGTCTGCTGGGCATTGGCGGAGAGGGGTAACAGTCCCCACCATGGCAGTGTTAACCCGGCTGCCTTTGCCGTATTCAAGAGGAATTCTCTGCGGTCCATTTCAATAACTCCTTTAGTCGGCAACCGGTTAGAACGAAGTGAAGGCTGGATCGCCAATTATGTAGATCAGGCCAGTCGCCCATGCGCGGCCCATGTATGTCGCGTCGTTGGCGGCGTTCAGTTGGCAGTTCAGCGGCCGCGGCGACGCGGTGGCGCGATCGTTGTACGTGTCGACCAGCAGCCGGTACATGCGCTGCACCTCCGGATCGGTGGTCGTGACGCGCTGGTTCCAGAGCTTGTCAAACATGAAGACGATGTTGGCCAGGATCTTGTCCGTGCCCGCCTGGGTGGCCGGTGTGTCTGCCAGCGTCACCATCGGCAACAACAAGCGGGTCGCCACGGGCTTTGCGAGATCGGCCTGCACCCATCTGCAGGCGTTCTGCACGGCCGCGCCATCGAGCGCGGCGACCTGACTGGACGTGAAGTTCTGCGCCATCCTGGTGCGTGTATTGCCGTCGAATTCAGAGTACTGCAGGGCCGCCCCGGCGTAGGGATTGTTGAATGGGGCATGAGCGGATCCGAGCACACCAACGAACTTCCGGTTCAACCTTCCAGCCGACAGCAGGTTCCCGGGTCCGATGGCTGCAAGGGAGGTTGCACGCTGCGCGCTGACCGTGTCGCTGATGCCGTTCGCGCGAGCCTGCTTGCTCAGCATCAGATCGACGAGCAGGTCCTTGACTTTGTACCCGCCGGCCGCGAAACGCGCAGCGATCTCTTTGAACTCTTCTTGCTGGGCGTTGTACGCCGCCGCCCGGCCATCAGCGTCCGGTCCAGTCGAATCCGTGTCCGGCTGCAACACATCACGATGGAACAAGGCCTTGTACCAAAAGCCCACCGCACCGATCGCGAAGCGTGGATCGGCCGCCATCTGGTCGCCAAGCCATTCCGCCGCCTTCGGATTGTTGTAACCATTCGGCATGGCAGTGCTGCCAAAGCCTGGTGCCTTGCTGTCGCGGAACCATCTGTCGCCCATCTGATAAAACTCGTTGCCCTTCGCGTCGTTCATGTAGTTGGTCGACAGGTAGACGTTCGGCAACGCATGCGCCGTCGCCCCCGCACCGTTCGGACGGAAGCGATTGTTCGGCGCCCAGTTCTGGAATGCTGCCGCCATCGGATCCATGATGTCGTGGCAGACAGCGCAACCAGGGTTATCCATCACTGTGACTCTGAATTGCCCGTCCTCTAACGGTCGCGACGACAACAGCGGGATGTACAGGCCAAGGAAGCGCGCGGCCATTTCGCTGACGCGGTGACGATTGCGATTGGTGTCGGTAGTCGGGAAACGGTCGAGCATCGCGTGCGTCGTCATCACGCCGGCCTGCTCGCGATTGCCGCCGAGCCGAGCTTCCGGAATGACCGCAGGCAGAAACTCATTGTCATCCGCCGGGTTCATGAACGTGCCCGTCACCTGCGCGCCGAGCAACGGCGCGGTAACGCCATTCACGACGGTGTATTTACCCGCAACGATGTCGGTCCATGGCCGATCGTTCTTCACGATGTGCTTCATCATGTTGATCGGCTCGTTGCGGATGGTGGTTTCGAACCGTGCACGAACACCCGCCGGCGGGTTGTTGTTGTTGATCACATCTGCAGCCAGCGGAAAGTCCGCGGCGGTCAGGCCACGATTGTTCCCGAACACCACGACACCGTTGGTCAGGAATTGCACTTGCCCCGCTTCATTCAAAAAAGCGTCGAACACCGGGCCGTTGTCCATGTAAGCACGGATCTGCTGACGCAGCACGGCCTCGCCGCCTCCCGCCACGGCCGCAGATTCAGTAGCCGAGGGGTTGCGTCCGGCAAACAGAACAGACGCCTTCTGCAGCGTCGTTGCGTTGTCCGCGAACTTGACGCTGGCCCAGAACTGACCGGTCGCAAGTACTTCAGTGCTGCAGCTTTCCTTCAGCTTCGGAAGCAGCGCTGCAAGATCCTTGTATTGCTGCGAGTTCGCGTCGCCGTAGACCTTGCCACCGGTATGGGTCGGCAGGCCGATCGACTTCGACATCAGCAGATCGCTGTTGGCGGCCGCGAAGGTGCGCAGGATGCCGTAGTTCATCTCGGCCGAGCCGCCTGCTGAAAACACTAATCGCGTTCCGCTGGCGACTGCACCCGCCCGGTGGCATACGACGCAGGTGCTGCTCATGCTCGGCCACACGGTCGCGGTGAAGAGTTGCGGAGGCGTCGCACAAGTTGTCGCGGCCACTTGAGCCGGTGCCGGGGTGGGTGTCGTGGTTCCTGTATCACCGCCACCGCAGCCCGAAAGCGCGCCTACCACTGCGAGCAGCGGGATTGCGACGCGTGCGTTAAGTCTGTCCGTCATTGTTCTCTCCCGAAGGGATTTAGCAAGGCTTACCGGAGGCAAACTGTGCCTGCGTTCGAGCAAAAAATAACTCGTGGGGAAGGATGACTGATGGCTACCCTTTGGTTTTCGGCGGCGTCGCTAGAGCCGCGTATTTGCTGGGTTTTGGTGGCTCCGCTAATCCGACCGGATTAGCGCAAAGTCAGGTCAGACGCACGCTGGAATTCAGACCGCTTTTCGCATCGTTGGGAGGCGCCGTTTTTCAAAGTTGTTTCGGCAGATCGCAGTGATAGAGTCAAGCGCATGTCCACCTCACCCGCGATTCGTCGCTTTGCTCTGACGCACCCGCACATTATTGTCGTTCCGGCCGAGGCGCTCGATGAACACGGCCTGGACGCGGACTTCGCCAAACTGCTGATCAGCGAAGGCCGCCTGTCCGCCGATCAAATTGATTGTCTCGAGCGCGGCACCGCGCTGTACTGGCAGCGCTGCCGCGACCTTTTCGCGCGCGCTCCCACCTCATGGTTTCCGCCGCGCCAGGCAAATCTTCTGATCCTCTCCGAGCAGCGCGGCATACTTCCGTACATGGAGCCGTTCGTCGGCACAACCTCGTTGTTGTACGCGTCCGACCTGAACACGCATCCCGAGTACGTCGCTTACATGTTGCTGCACGTAGACCGACTGGCGATGCTGAAGTCAGCGCCGTCTGGGCTCATTTGCAATCTGAGTTACTGGTTCGACCGAGATAATGCGAGCCGCAGCGCGTTCGCCGGCGCTGCACGCAACGCCACGCGGCCGGATGCACGGTGTTTCACTGCACTGGCAGATGCGTTCGACTGGATCGACCACCTCTTTCACATTCCCTTGCGCGAGCCGCAGCAGGACATCGTCGAGCCCTATCTGGAGGTCTTCGATGGCACCCAACTGTATGCGCCGAAGCGCTTGCAGCCGCAGATAACCGCGCTCTGCGCGACCGCCGAGGAAGCCGTTAGTAATGCCGTGCAAATCACTGCACCGGCTACCGTGCCCGCTCGCTTACGAACAGTCGATGCCCTGTGCGACTGGCTGCAGGAAACCCGTGCCCAAGTGATCGTCGTGGCGTCTGAGGGTACGACAGTGTGGTCCCCGGAGATGAAAGATCTTCGATGGATGCGACGCGCGCTAGTTGATGCCACCGATACTGCTGTCGCGAGTCTGCACGAGGACTTGCGCACGATCGATGAGCGTTCCCGGCAATTTCTAGAGCTCGTCACTGATGTTGACGCGCTACCGAAGAGTTACGCCGTGTTGGAAGCCGGAAGCGGCACGTACATCGATCCCGCTCGGCGCGCGGTGGTACACCAGCTAAGACAGGACGGTTTCGACTATCTGACAGCTCCCGCCCCGCTGTGTTTCCGACTGTTCCTCGGCGCACGCGTCATGCACGAGTGGGGGCATCTGGCACATGCTGCGAAATTCCTGCGTGTGGCTGAGGAGAACAAGTCGGCATACAAGGAAGCTCGCTCTGAGCTTGGCGACTGTTTTTTGCGCGCGATCGCTGCGATGCCCGAGCGAGTCCGCGCCACGGATGCACAAACCGCTGGTCTCGCTCTGAGCTCGAAGGAACTCCCACCACTCCTTGCGCGAAAAACGCTGGGGCGCGTCGGCGACTACCTGTCGAACCTAATGTGCTCGAAACTGCTACCGGGCGAGGAGATGCAGGCGTATGTCCGCACAAATGTGCACCATCATTTTGACGAGAAGCTGGGGCTGGTCAGCGAACTAGCGCGCTACGCATTCGAGGTGCATTACCTGGCGCTGGCCGATCTCCCTAGATCTTATTTCTTCAACACGTCCCGTTTTGTCGACTATTTCATCAATGGCGGAATCATCAGTGAAGGTGACACAAACGCCCTGTTCGACGCTGCCGGACGAGTACTTGCCTGCTATGGAATTGACGAGACAAAGCTCGCGCTACCTGCCTCAGGTTAACGAGCCTATCGGTGCCTCACCTCAAGGCTGCGTCACCGTCCGTCGCCAATCAACGCCTCCATGCGGACGCGAGTACGCACATACTCGAGCTCATCGGCTCCCTCGGCAAGATATGCATCGAAGTCTTCGTGCTGCCAGAATTCCCGATGGATCAAATCGACAAACGCATCCACGAAATTGGGATCGAAACGACTTGCCGCGCCGCGCTTGAGATCGTTCATCGCAGCCTGGATGGATAAGGGCTCGCGCCATGGGCGCCGGTGGGTCATGGCGTCGAACGCATCGCAGACCGCAACTATCCGTGCTTCATCAACGATCGCTTGGCCTCGGAGGCCACGCGGATAGCCACTGCCATCGTATCGCTCATGGTGCTGGTCAGCAATGATGGCTGCGACCTCGAGAATTCGAAGCTTCGACTTTTGCAGCAATTCTGCCCCGTACTGCGTATGTGCGCGCATGACATGCCGCTCACTGTCTGACAGTCCGCGTCTCTTTTGCAGGATGCGGGCCGGGATAGCCATCATCCCAATATTGCATAACTGCGCTCCCAGGCTGAGGGCACCCACGCGTTGCTCATCCCAACCGATGGCAACGGCGAGGCAGCGTGAAAGTTTAGCCACACGAAATGTTCGGTATAGGTCATGCCCACTGGCGACCTCAGCATTGATAGCGGTCTCGACCAGGTGCTGAATCCGTTGCTGTACACGAGCCTCCAGTTGTTGTGACCTGACGAGCAGCGTGGTGTCAAAGGCAGAGCTGCCCGTTTGGAACCGCAAAGACTGCGCAAGGCCGTCGTATTGCAACGGTAGGATTTCCACATCGATGGACTTTTTCTTCCACTCAACCAGTTCCTTCAGATAGTCCAGCGCCCTGTCTGATTGGCCGGCCGCTTCATGCGCATCGACGCACATACCGAGACAATCGACCACGTCGGTATGGTCGACCTGTTTGGCGAAAACCAAAGCACCCTCAACTGCTGCCAATCCGCTCTCAACTGCTCCGAGTCTCACGTCGATCAACCCGACCAGCGCTTCGTGGCGGCGCGTCGTTCTCTTCACCCCCGCGAGATGCGCGAAGCGACCAGATTCACACGCGTGAACCTTGGCTTTTTGTAAGTCCCCAGTCAACAGATAAAGGTGCCCCAACGTGTCATGAGCGTTTGCGTGCCTGATCACGTTGCGTCTGCTCCCAGGCTCCACGGCTGGGAGCGGCAAAAGTGCGCGCAACCCGGCCTCTGGATCTCTCAGCTGAACTGCGTAGTTCGCCATGTTGTTGCGCGATGCAAGCTCGAGATCCGGTAGAACGTGCTCAGTAGCCAGCTGCCGCGACCGGCTCAAGTAAATCATCGCCGCATCGAACTGACCCATCGCTGCCCACAGGTCTCCCACCCGCTTGATAGCCCAACCTTCCCGCTCAATGCTTCCGATCAGGCGCGCCAGCCTCCAAGACTCGGCGTGCGCAACCGTTGCTTCGGTAAACCTGCCAAGGTCGGACAGAGCAAGCCCCTCGACTCCCCGCGCGTCGCACAGCGAGAGCCTCTGATTCAACAGTGATGCTAGTCGCGCCGCAATGGATGCCGCCTGTATTGCCTCCGCAGGCTGCGCAGCAAAGAAAAAATTTCTTGCAAGCTGAATCAGAGCATCGACACTCTCCGCCGTGTGCGCGCCATCCGACAGCGTCGTCAGATAACGCAGCGCCTCTGTAAGGTCTATGGCATCAGTGTGGTCGAGCTCGTCCGTGCGTGCCTTAAGGCGATCGCGCAACTCGGCAAACGGCATATTGGCAAGATCGCGTGCTTTCATCAAACCGTTCGTTGGGCTTGCACGGATCCGTTGCATTCAACCTGCGTGATGGCGAGCGGGCGTGTGCCAGTTGTGCGCGCTACCGGCGCGTATACGCAGCAACGAAGCGAGCCCGTGACCGACGCAGGAGCCAGATAACGATCGAAAGATTGACCAGATTCCAAAGTAGCCCATTGACGAATGCAGCGCGATACGAGCCCGTCAGGTCGAACACCACACCCGACATCCAGCCGCCGAGTGCCATGCCGAACAGCGTGGCCATCATCACCATTCCGACCCGCGCGCCTGCTTCTTTGGGTGCGAAGTACTCGCGGATGATGATGGCGTAGCTCGGCACGATCCCGCCCTGGAACAGGCCGAACAGCGCCGAGACGATGAACAGCGAGCTCAGACCATCGAAAGGGATGTAAAGCAGCAACGCCAGCCCCTGAAGCACTGAGCCGAGCAGCAGTGTGCGCAGGCCGCCGATGTGATCGGCTATCCAGCCCGAAGCGAGCCGGCTGACGATGCCGGCTGCGAGCATGATCGACAGCATCTGCGCTCCCACGGCCGGCCCGTAACCGAGATCGGCGCAATAAGCAACGATGTGCACCTGCGGCATCGACATCGCGACACAGCACGCAACGCCGGCGATCATCAGCAGCGTTTGCAGTGCGAACGGCGAGATCCCGCGCGGCATCGCGCTGCGGATGGCAACCGAAGGACCTGCCGATGCCGACATGTGCGGAGGCTTGCGGCGCATCGCATAAGTCAATGGCAGCATCGTCACCAGGCAGATCGCCCCGATGTAAAGATGAGCCGAGCGCCAGCCGACCGTTTCGATCAGGTACTGCACGATCGGCGGCCACACGGCCCCTGCCAGATAATTGCCAGACGCGACGATCGACACCGCGAGCCCGCGTCGACGCTCGAACCAGTGCGAAATGTCGGCCAGCAGCGGGCCGAAGCTGGCGGAACTTCCAAGCATGCCGATCAACAAGCCCTGTGCGATGGCATACATCAGCAGGCTCGACGACATGCTGGCCAGCGTGTAGCCGAGTGCGAGCGCAAATGTGGCGCCGACCAGCGGCACGCGAACACCGTAGCGATCGGAAAGTTTGCCCATCATGATGCCGCCGACGCCAAAGCCCAGCATCGTCAGCGTGTACGGAAACGAAGCAGCGCCACGCGTCACTCCGAACTCTGCTTGCACCGTGGGCAGCGCGACGACAACCGACCACATGCCGACCCCACCGAGCGTGCTGATCGCCAGTGCGGCCGCGAGCCTGAGCCAGGCCGCGCGCGAATCGATCAGATCAGTCGACTGAGTCATCGATGAAGTATCAATGCGCCACGACTACAGGCGTTCCTGCGCTTCGACTGCGTGCACGATTGCCTCTGCTCGAAGGACCACGGGCCGGTCGATCATCTGTCCATCGAGACGGACGGCAGCACCGCGCGACTCAGCAGCGGCCGACAGCACCCGGCGCGCCCACCTGAGTTCATCTGCAGTCGGCAGAAACGCCTGATTCACGGTCTGCACCTGTCGGGGATGTATGCAGAGCTTGCCGCCGAATCCGAACGCGCGCGCACGTTGTGCGTCCAGACGTAGTCGCTCCGGATCATCGATCGCAGTGCAGACGCCGTCGATCGGCGGTGCGATACGCGCGAGCCGCGATGCCAGCACCAGCTGCGACCTGAAAAAGAGCAGCTCGTCATCGTCTCCCAGGATGCCAAGGTCGAGCTGCAAGTCGATCGAGCCGAACACTAAATGGCTCACACCCGGCACGCCGGCGATCGCTTCCGCATCGCGTATGCCACGCGCCGTTTCTATCAACGGCAAAACGACGCCCGCCACGCACGCCTGCACGACCGCACTGACGTCCTGCACGCGCTCGGCCTTCGGCAGAACGATCCCCCGAACCCCTGGCAAGCGGGCCAGTGCCATGTCATCGGCAAACCACTGTGAGCCGGGCGCATTCACCCGCACCAGCACATTGCGCGCAGGCGTCAGCCAACTCGCCAGACTCGCCCGCGCGGCCCCCTTGTCCTGGGGCGCAACCGCGTCCTCCAGATCGATGATCACCGCGTCGGCGCCGGATCCGCAGGCTTTTTCGAACCGATCGGGCCGATCGGCAGGCACGAACAGCAGTGAGCGCATCAGAACGACCGCGGCAGGCCGAGCACGTGCTCGGCGACATACGACAGGATCAGGTTGGTCGATATCGGTGCCACCTGGTACAGCCGCGTTTCGCGGAACTTGCGCTCGACGTCGTATTCGTGGGCGAATCCGAAGCCGCCATGGAACTGCAGGCAGGCGTTGCCCGCTTCCCACGAAGCCTTGGCCGCCAGGTACTTCGCCATGTTGGCCTGCGCGCCGCACGGCTGGTGCGCGTCGAACAGTTCGCACGCCTTCCACCGCATCAGATTGGCGGCCTCGATTTCAATGTAACTCTCGGCAATCGGGAACTGCACGCCCTGGTTCTGGCCGATCGGCCGGCCGAACACGACACGCTGGCTGACGTACTTCGTGACGCGGTCGATGAACCAGTAGCCATCGCCGATGCATTCGGCGGCGATCAATGTCCGCTCAGCATTTAGCCCATCCAGGAGGTACTTGAAGCCTTGCCCTTCTTGGCCGATCAGGTTTTCGACGGGGATCTCGAGATTCTCGAAAAACAGCTCGTTGGTCTCGTGATTGACCATATTCCGTATCGGCCGCACTGTCAGACCCTTGCCCACACTCTGGCGAAGATCCACCAGAAAGATCGACATGCCCTCGGACTTCCTGCTCACGTCCGCCAATGGCGTGGTGCGCGCCAGCAGGATCATCAGGTCCGAGTGCTGCACACGGGAGATCCATACCTTCTGGCCGTTGATGATGTAGCGGTCGCCTCTCTTCTGCGCGCTGGTCTTGATCCTGGTGGTATCGGTACCCGTGTCCGGCTCGGTAACCGCCATCGACTGCAGCCGGAGTTCGCCGCTGGCGATCTTCGGCAGATACTTGCGCTTCTGCGCGTCTGATCCGTGGCGCAGCAAGGTGCCCATGTTGTACATCTGGCCGTGGCAGGCGCCCGCGTTAGCGCCCGAGCGGTTGATCTCTTCCATGATCACCGACGCCTCGGTAAGACCCAGACCTGCACCGCCGTAGTCTTGCGGAATCAGCGCGGCCAGCCAACCCGCCTTCGTCAGCGCCTCGACAAAAGCTTCAGGGTACGCGCGCTCCTGATCGACCTTGCGGTGGTACTCGTCAGGAAACCCGGCGCACAGCGCGCGCACGGCATCGCGGATCTCCGAGTAGCGATCGTCGGTGGTCTTCATTCCGCGGTTTCGGCTGTGGCCTGCATTGCAAGCGTTCCGTCATGTGCGCGCGCCCACAGCGAGAACGTGGTGTCGGATTCGGCACGGCCGCACAAGGTAAATGCGTGCAGGTCGAACAGCGGGCTGACCGCTTTGAATTTGAATCCCAAGACCTTCGCTTCGGGGCGCTCAAAGCGCAGAAGGTCAAGCAGCAACGTGGCGATCAGCGGGCCATGCACTACCAATCCGGGGTAGCCCTCAATCGCGGTTGCGTAGCTTCGGTCATAGTGAATTCGGTGGCCATTGAATGTCAGCGCCGAATATCGGAATAGAAGTACCGGATCCGGCGTCACCTCGCGCCTGAACGTTTCGTTCTCGGGCGCGCGAGGCGCTGCGGGCGACATTGCGCCCGGTGCCAGAGCATCGCGATAGACGATGTCGTGCTCCTCGGTCAGCGCGAGACCATCTGACGTGCTCATCCGATGACATACACAGACAAACACCAGTGGCCCACTGCGGCCAGTCTTGGGTTCGACACTGACGATGTTCGATTCGCGCGTCACGGTGTCACCGACGCGCAACGGCCGATGAAACTGCAGCCGCCCGCCGGCCCACATCCGGCGCGGCAACGGCACAGTCGGCAGAAACCCGCCTCGCTGCGGATGGCCGTCAGGACCGATCTCGCGGGCAAGCGCGCGGGAAAGGAAGTACAGCCAGTGCCATAGCGGTGGCAGGTTCGAGCCCGGACCCGGCGCGGGTCCGTCGATGTCCAGTGTGGCCGCCAGCCCAGCGGCGGGAGCGGCGGTCACCTCGTCGACCAGAT
>JBGTEW010000070.1:0-4300 GCA_041747615.1 Burkholderiaceae bacterium
ATTGGCGCCGCGGTGCTCGCAGATTCCATGTCGGCACGGGCCACACAGAGCCCACACCAGATGCCGGATATACGACTGCAGGCTTACCCCAAATGCCACAACTATCGGTCAGTCCTCTTGCGTTTGGGAGGAGTCCATATACGTGTGGTTAGGCCTCTCATTCCACCTCGCTTGCTCAAGTACACCTTTCTCGCCCAAGCATGACGGCTAGCCCGCCTAAAACAACAAACGCTACTCCGCTCACCCAGACCGGGACGGTGAATCCATTGACTGAAACCTCCCACCCCAGAATGAAGCGGAGCAACTGCAGAATTGCAATCATTGAAAAGACCACAATCGATATCGCGGTAAATGGCTTCATGTCGGTTCTCCGTTGTGCACAAAGATCGCGATCTCCATGCGCCTTACTTGTCCCGAACAGCCTCCATCAAGCGCTACCTACAATCCTTTCGCGAGCACGAGGTCGAAAATGCCGCGCAGGTGCTTGCCGTCGCTCTTGAGATCGATCGCCAACGAGGGCTTACGGCTCGCAAAAGGATCCTTGGCGATGAAGGGGTCGCCTTTGAAATAAAGCTGTGTGGTTAGCGGAATATGCAACGATTCTGATACCCGAAAGTGAATGTGGGCCGGACGCGTCGTTCCTGCGAATTTCTCCAGCCCCGGGAGGCCCGGCGGGATCGCATATCTTCCCGGCATAATGGTTTCAAACTCGTAATGCCCCTGCTGATCCGTCAGCATCATGCCCCGCAAGCGAAAAGCGTGGCGTTCGGTGAAGTTGCCAGGCTTATCGGTGTCGTACAGGCCGGCCTTGTTTGATTGCCACACCTCAATCAGGGCGTTCGGTACGCGGCTACGGCAATTAGAGCTGTAGACCGTACCGGCGACGATTACCCGATCGCCGGCTTCGTCAGGACCAGCTAGCTTGGTCTCAAACGGCGCGCCAAAGCGATAGAACGGACCAATTATGTCCTGCTCCGTCGGCCGACAGCCTTTTGCAGCAGCACCGGCATCGGGCAGAAAAGCTCCGCCAAGCAATGCCGCACTCCCCTGCAGGAACATCCGCCGTGGCATGGGCGCGTCGAAGTTCGGTACAAAAACCTTGCTCATGGTCTCCTCCTCTCGTATGCGGTTCGCCCGCGCGTGGCCGATCGTGCTGTTGCGCGGTCGGTGCGCGCATGAACAACGAACCATACAGCCTCGATCTCTTGCCGGTTCGTCATCACGGAGTGACGCGCAGCCTCACTCGTGTTGCACCCTCGATGTCTCCAAGCGCATTGAGGGTTTGCGAAAGACGCGGCCAGTTCCAAGGATTGTCGGGGCGCTGCGCCGTGCGCTCCGCCAGCAATCCGCGGGCGTAGTTGTTGCGCCCCGCACGGATCGCGGCCTCGACCAGGATTTCGTCGAACAGGTCACGCTGCGCGTGGCTGCCACCGAGTGCCCGCACCTCATCGCGAACTGGCGCAAGCAGCTCCACGGCGCGTGCATTATCCCCATCGCGAAACGAAAGCAGCGCTTCGCAAAGAACTCCATTTACACGCGCAGTCACCTCCGCCGTGGTCTCCTGGCTGGACCTGGCGTATTCGCGCAATGCGTCGAGCATCGCCAGTGCATTCTCCCGCCGACCGGCAGCGGCAAGCGCGAGGAAATAGTGCGCGTCGATGAAAGCGAAAAAGCGAGCGCCAGCGAGCTTCCCGACCTTGTCCGCCACCGCCTGCCAACGCGCGCCCGTGTCAATGCCGGCAAATTCCAGACGCTGCAGCAGCGAAATGTCATTGGCGAGATCGAGGTATTCGTCGGACTCCGGGTCCCACAGCCGCTCGTCGTAGAGTCGCAGCGCTTCCTCCTTTTCGCCGCAGTTCAAATGCTGAAGCGCGCGGTGCCACCATAGATGATAGCGGAAGTTGTTGAGGGTGCTCCAGTGCGACTCCAGGCCGGTGATCCACGCGATGCCTTCCTTGTGGCGGTCCTGCATCTCATTTACGTGCGCTACGGCATGCACGGCCCAGCCGTCCGCAGGGTTGAGGTCGATGGCCTGCCTGCCCAGGCGCTCCGCCTCCGCGTACTGGCCGTTTTCTTCGAGGCCGAACGCGTACAAACTAAGCACGAATCCGTAGCAGGGATACTGCGGCTGCCAGCACGGTAGCACGCGCGCCACGCTGTCTCGCAGGTTCTTCGAGTCCCCGACGTAGAAATGGAAGAAGTTGGCGAGTTTGAGCGCAAGGAGATCGCGCGGATAGTCGATCAATATCCGTTCGTAAGCGCCGATCGCCGCGTGCAAATCGCCGCGCGTCCACGCCTCCAGCCCGACCATGTGAAGCCTTTCCCGATCGCTTGCGCCACGCTTGTCGGCCGCCGCGCGGGCCGCAGCAAAGGCGTCCTTTGCACGCGGCAGCAAAGCCGGGATAGCCATGAACTGCAAGAACAGACCCTTGAGGACGTGCGCCATGAGCATGTCCGGATCGGCGGCGAATGTTGCCTTCAGGCGCGGGCCAATGTCACGGCGAAAACCGGCGTAAGCCGCCACGGTTTCGTCAAAAGCGCGCACCGCGTCTTCGTTCGCACAGGTGAATTCGAGTCCCAGTCCATTCTGGTTCATTTGGTCGCCCTTGGCTTATCCGTCCGCATCTGCCAGAAACTTCGTGAAGATTGTCGACGCCTAACGTCCGGCTTCAGGCGCGCGCCGCTCGCGGCGCGTCGCTCTGCAAGCCGTTGTTAGCTGGCAACTCGTGAGCAACACCTCTTGAGCACGGGTTGCCTTCTTTTTGGGAGATCTCAAGCGTATTCTTAGCACACGGCGGAAGGATTCGGCGACATGGCGGCCATTGATGAGACTGACGACACGCGCGCGATCAGAGCTTTGATCAGTGCCCATTTCCAGGGCCTGCGATGGACCCCTACCACGTCTCCGGATTGGGACGCATTCATATCCGACTTTCTGCCCGATGCCTCCCTCTTTCCAGCAGCCCGGCCGGTGCGTCGGCAGACGCTTGATGCATTCATTGCGCGCATGAATGGAGTTGCGCAAGGCACGCTGCGTTCGTTCGAAGAAACGACGCTCGGGATGCAAGCTCTCGTCTTCGGCAATGTAGCGGTAGTGTTGGCCGCATCCCAAATGCTGGAGAATGGTACCGAGCTCAACCACGATGTGAGCGGCTACCTATTGGTAAAGAACGAAAGTAAATGGCGCATTGCGGCTCACGCATGGGACCACGCAACCGAGCAAAATCCCGTGCCTGAACATCTTCGCCCCGCCTAGACCAAAGGCAGAGTGGGCGTTCGCGGTCAGCCGATCCCTTCGATAACGCGCACATCGCGCTTAGCGGTATTGCCGAGTGCTTTGAGCACGGTCTGATAGGCCGGACTGTCGTGTGCCGCGATTACCTGCGCGACGCTGTCTGGCACAAGAATACCAACTGAGGGGTTCCGGTGAATGTATAGCGAACTGCACCACATAAGCACTGACCTGAAAGCATCATGAGACTCTCCCGAGTGGTACCCACTGCGATCCTGAGGCCTAACGTATCAAGCTAACCGGCGGGCCGCGCCGACGCTCGCCAGGTTGAAGCTGCGTGCCGGCCCGTCCGGTTGAGCGCCGGTTAGGCCACTGCGACGCAGAATCAAGACTCAAATAGTCTGTGTGAGGACGAGCGATGCCAAAGTGGTCTCGCCCTTCAAACCAACACACGGCTCTACGGCGCCGTAGCAGTGAGACCGTGTCGAACGGCGATTTCGATCAACTTCTCGACATTTGGCTTATCGGGAGCGATCTCGCGATCAATTTCCGAGAACATGCTTGAGGCACCGAGTCGTGAGGTTATGGAAATCATTGCACCCCCACCGGCACGCCACCGGAACCAATGGCTTGTACCCGCGGGCAAATGCACCAGTGTCCCAGGCAGTGCCGCGACTGTCGCATTGTTTCCGATGTTGAAATCTACCTCGCCACTGGTCACATAAAACGACTCGTCCCAAGGGTGTGCATGAGGAACTGGTCCACTGCCTTCGGGCCCTGCTTGCAGGAAAATCTCATAGCCACCGGTATCCGCACCTGATGCCAGCACCGTAATGTGCTCACCAACAACGTTTAGCGGACGCGCGTAGTCAGTCGGCGTAACAAAGAACGCTTTTGCAGTCATTGGTCATCTCCTTGTTGAAGTTGGTGTGAAGAGTGCAGAGTCCATAAGGGCCTAACGTTCGACATGTGCGGGCGTCCGCTCGATTGATGGGATGGACTCCTCCCGATTTTTTGTCGGCATCATCGTGCCAGCTGGCCTCATGTGGTGGGGTGTCAGCATCAACC
>JBGTEW010000071.1:0-2319 GCA_041747615.1 Burkholderiaceae bacterium
GCGATTCTCGAATATCTGGATGATCTGGAAGACATCCATCTGGCGGAGAAACGTTACGCAACGCTAGTTGCCGGCAAAAGCAAAACGACCAGTCTGGATGACATGGAGCGCGCGCTTGGTCTGGCGGATTGAGTTTGATGCGTCGGCCAGCAAAGAGCTCAGGAGGTTAGACCGTCAGGCGGCCCGCCGCATCGTTGCTTTTCTGCGTGACCGCGTGGCATCACTTGCCGACCCGCGCGCGGTGGGGCAAGCATTGCAAGGTCCCCGCTTCGGAGAGTTCTGGAAGTATCGAGTCGGCGACTATCGGGTGATCGCTCGTATCGAGGACGACCAGTTGCTCATTCTGATAGTGCGCATCGGTCATCGCGGAGATGTCTATCGCTGATCGGCAACACTAGACTCCCGTCTGCGCGGGGATGACGGCGAGTTAAGCGGCCGCCGCCTGCACCGCGGGTGCGTTGACAAACTCCATGCGCACGCCCGCAAGTTCGATCACGTCGTTGTTCTTTAACGGATGTGCAGCAGAGCCGAGATTGATTCCATTGACCGTCGGGAACAACTCGCCTTCGACATGCGCGATGAAATAGCCGGTAGGGCGTCGTGTGATGACCGCGACCTGATGACCTGGGCGGCCGATCGTGGTCAATGCCTTGACCAGCTGCAGCTCGCGACCCTCGTTGGCACCGGTCAGGATCTTGATCGATGCTGCGATCACATCTTCGCCGCCCGCGCCCGGTTGCCGTATCTGAATCGTTGCCGGCCCGGGCCCATAGAACTCGCGGCGCAGCGGCTGCGAGGTGTCTATATCGACTTCACCTTCGGTGCCGGTGGCGCCGTCGGCCAGAAACTTCAGCCGGTACTTGCCTATTTCGAGTGTGTCTCCGCTTTGCAGCAGATGCTTCTTGATCGGCTGGCCGTTGACGGTGGTGCCGTTGGTCGAGCCCAGGTCCTCAAGGTACACATCGCCGCCTGACGCATAGATCACCGAGTGCTCGCCACTGACGGCAAGATTGTCGATCACGATGTCGTTGTGCGAACGGCGGCCGATCGTGGTGCGGTCCTTGGCAAGACCGACTTCACGCAGCACCACGCCGTCCAGACTCAGGACCAGCCTAGGCATATGTTCTCCCTCGGCCATCATTCTGTTCTCTCGGTCAATTCTGCCAGCGTGCAAAAAGGTTGCCAATCAACGGCTTACTTGGACGATACGGAACCGGCTACGCCGGCACCGGCTCGCCGTCCACCAGTTCGCCTTCGGTCACCTCGATGGCCGCGGCAGCGGCAGCCGCCGGCGACTGCACGGACGATACTCGTACCACGATCACGGAGATATTGTCGCGACCGCCCGATTCATTGGCCAGATCGATCAAACGGCGAGCCGTTTCGTGCATGTCGTCCTCGTTGATCGACAGCAGCCCCTCGATTTCATAGCTGCCGACCATCTCGGTCAAGCCGTCGGAACACAGCAGGATGATGTCGCCGGCCAGCACGTCGACGTTCTGGATCTCCGGCTCGATATCGGCGCCGGCCCCAAGTGCGCGCGTCACCAGGTTCTTCGCCGGCAGCGAGCGGGCTTCCTCTTCGGTAACCATGCCGGCGTCCAGCAGCTCCTGGGAGAACGAATGATCGCGCGTCAGCTGTTCGAGCATCGAGTCACGATAGCGGTACACACGCGAATCCCCCGTGTGTGCGACCCATAGCCGCCCACCGAGAAACCAGCCGATCACCAGCGTGGTGGCCATGCCTTCGAATGCGGTGCTGTTCAGCGCTGCGTTGTAGATGCCGGCATTGATGTCGGTCACTGTGTCGTAGATGGCCTCGTCGGGCGTGAAGGCGCCGTCTTCGTCGTCGAACTGGTCGATCGCAGATGACAACCGCTCGAGCACCGAGCTGATCGCCATCACGCTCGCGACTTCGCCGGCGTTATAGCCCCCCAACCCGTCGGCCAGCACGAACAGGCCGCTCGAGGGATCGGCGCCGATCGCGTCTTCGTTCAGCGGCCGTACCAGGCCTGGATGCGTCTTCAGCGCAAAGTCGAGCGAAAAGGTCATTCGCTCGCCGCCGGCGGAAGTGGACGGCGACGACGGCGCTCCAGCAATTTGGCGATCACGACGACCATCAGCGCGCCCACTGCGCTCGCGCCATAGGCGATATACGCGTTGTCCGGCACATGCGGCGCAACAATGACATCGCCGAGGATCAAGCCGCCGGCGATCCATCCGAGCAGCGCACCGCCCGCCAGCACGATGATCGGGAATCGATCCAGAAGCTTCAGCACGATCTGGCTGCCGAAGATGATGAAGGGCACGCTCACCAGCA
>JBGTEW010000072.1:0-2977 GCA_041747615.1 Burkholderiaceae bacterium
ATTCTCGCTGGCAACGCCGCTGGCAGGCCTGCATCTGCGGCGAGGCGTCACTGGCTCGATAGCCCTTGCACTATGGTTCTACGCAACGCTGATCCTGCCGCTCGGAACCGCGATGACGCTGAACTACGCGTCCTCTCTGTACCTCGCGGCGGCGGTGATATTTTTTTCGTTGCGGCAACGCAAAGGCGTTGATGCAAAGTTGGTGGCGGCGGTCGTGGTGGGCTTCGTCGGTGTCTTGCTGGTACTGCAACCAAGCCTTTCGCGCGAACAGTGGGTGGGTGCATTCGCCGGTTTGTTCTCGGGCGTGCTCGCAGCAGTCGCCTACTGGCATGTGCGTGAGCTTGGCCAGCGGGGAGAGCCCGAGTGGCGCACAGTGTTCTATTTTTCGCTGACCGGCACGCTGCTCGGCGGCGCAGGCTCGCTGGTCACGGGGTTTGCCACGCACACCGGGGAAGGCGCATGGCTGCTTCTCGGCGTCGGCACCTCGGCACTGCTGGCGCAGCTGGCAATGACGCGCGCGTACGGCAGTGTTCACACACTGCTGGTCGCCAACCTGCAGTACTCTGCCATCGTATTCGCGTCGATTCTGGGTGTGGCGCTGTTCGGCGATCGCATCCCGCTGATCGGCTGGCTCGGCATTGCGGTCATCATTGTCAGCGGCGTGGCGGCCAGTACATTCACGGCCAGACGCCGTGCCGCAGGGCCGGCCGAGGTCACGATCGTCGAACCTGCAGCGGAGAAGTGAACGATGAGCGATAGCGATACATCCATCATGCTCGTCAGCGTCGATCGGCTGCGTGCGCATCTCACCGACCCGCGCTGGTGCATTGTCGATGTGAGGCACGATCTTTTCGATACCGCCGCGGGCGTACGCGCGTACAACGACGGCCACATCCCGGGCGCCGTGTTCGCCTCGATCGATGCCGACTTGTCAGGTGAGAAAAACGGCACGAACGGCCGGCATCCTCTGCCGATACGTGACGATCTGGTCGAGGCGTTTCGCCGCTGGGGCATCGACAATAATATGCAGATCGTTGCCTACGATGCACAGGGAGGACAGTTCGCATCGCGGCTCTGGTGGCTGGCACGCTGGCTTGGCCACACACGCGTGGCCTTGCTCGACGGTGGCTGGCCGAGATGGATCGCCGACACGGGCTTGTCGAGCACGAAGCAGCCGCGCAGATCGAGAGGCGACTTCGCCGCCCAAGCATCGTTGATGCCGCTCGCGACGGTGGAGGATGTGCTGCGCCTGGTCGATAAGCAGGACCGCATCCTGCTCGATGCGCGCACACCGGAGCGCTACCGAGGTGAACAGGAGCCGATCGATCCGGTTGCTGGCCGTATTCCCGGGGCGCTGAACCGGCCGTGGCAATCGAACCTGAACGCAGACCAGACCTTCAAATCGGCGGGCGAGTTGCGATCCGAATTTGAAACGGTGCTCGGAAAGCGAACACCCGAACAGATCACGCACCAATGCGGCTCGGGCGTGACCGCGTGCCATAACGTGTTCGCGATGGAGCTGGCGGGACTGCACGGCTCTGCGCTCTACGGCGGCTCATGGAGCGAATGGATCGCCGATGCGTCGCGACCGGTCGCGACCGGCGCCGCGGGCGCGCGCAGAAAACTCGTCGCTACACCGGCGATCAGCACACCCAGCAACACCAGCGCCACCTGCGGCAAGGACTTTGCGAGCGACGAGCGACGCATCATTTCAGGCAGCAGGTCCGACAGCGCGACGTAAATAAGGCTGGATGCGGCCAGCGCCAGTGCATATGGCAGCAGGCCCCGCGCCTCGTCGAGCACGAAGTAGCTAAGCACTCCGGCGACCACCGCCGACATTCCCGAGATCAGATTGAACGCAAACGCGCGGCGCCGCGTGAAGCCGGCGTTCAGCAGCACCATGAACTCGCCGATCTCGTGAGGAATCTCGTGCGCTAAGACGGCAAGCGTTGCGATGATGCCGAGCTGTGTATCGACCAGGAACGCGCCGGCGATCGTGACGCCATCGGCGACGCCATGAAACGCGTCGCCGACCAGGATCGCGACGCCACCGCGTCCCGCCTGGCGCGCGTCGTGGCCTGCCTCGTGATGATGCTCATCGCCCTCGTGGTGATGCGAGTGCGGAAACAGCGACAGCTTCTCCAGCATGAACAGCCCGAGGATGCCGCCCATCATTGTCCATCCGAGCATTTCGGGGGCAGCTTCGCTGTTGAACGCCTCGGGTACCAGGTGCGTGATTGCAGTCGCCAGAAGCAGTCCGGCCGACACCGGGACCAGCTTCTCGATCAGCGAGCCCAGATAACGAAAACTCAACAACCCCGCGAGCCCGACCGATATCGCATTGGACAGCAGATTGGCGATGATGATGTAGGCGAGCGTCATCGATCAGATCCCGGCAGAGGCGAACGCAGCAAGCAAACGGGGCGCACAATTGTGCGCCCCGAGTCATTTAGCCAGCGTAGCAGGGCTGTCAAGCCCCTGGAACTACGACAAATATTGCTTGAACCAGGCAGTCAGCCGCTTCCAGCCGTCCTCGGCGGCTTCCTTGCGGTAGCTTGGACGGTAGTCGGCATGAAACGCATGCGGCATGTTCGGAAAGATGATTACTTCCGAGCGCGTGTTTCCCGCGGCCTTCAGTGCCGCGCCGAACTTTTCAACCGTGTCGTTGGGAATACCGGTGTCGGCACCGCCGTAAAGTCCGAGCACCGGAGCCTTTATTCGCGTTACGACGTCAAGCGGCGTTTTGTCGCCGGCGTGATAAGCGCGTGCAGTCGGCCCGTACCAGGCGACGACTGCTGCCGTATTGGGATTGTGCGCAGCGTACAAAAGACTGATGCGCCCGCCCCAGCAGAAACCCGTAATGCCAAGTTTTCCCCCACCGCCGCTGTTGGAGGCCCATGCGGCCGCAGAGTCCAAATCGGCCATGATCTGCGCATCCGGTGTCTTGCTGACGACGTCCTTGAGCAGCGCGCCGACG
>JBGTEW010000073.1:0-6916 GCA_041747615.1 Burkholderiaceae bacterium
TCGGTCGTCATGATCGCCTGCGCCGCCTGCAGCCAGTGATTGTCCGCAAGGCGACCGATCGCCTGCGGCAAACCCGCGATCAACCTGTCAACCGGCAACGGCTCCATGATCACGCCGGTGGAAAATGGGAGTACCTGCACAGAATCGCAGCCAACCAACCGTGCCAACGCTTCGCAGCTCGCACGCGCAGCGGCCAATCCCGGCTCGCCGGTGCCGGCATTGGCGTTGCCGGTGTTCACAAGCAATGCACGCACACTGCGGCCGGCAGCCAAACGTTCGCGGCACACGCGGACCGGTGCTGCCGCGAAGCGGTTCTGCGTGAACACGCCCGCCACGCTCGCGCCATCGGCGATGCACACCACCAGCAGATCCTTGCGGTCAGCCTTTCGAATCCCGGCTTCGGCCCAGCCGAGCTCGATACCCCCAACAGCAAACAGCGAGGCCGGATCGGGAGCACGAAGGTTCACCGCCATCTGCGTTCACCGATCACCGATTACTGATCAGCGATCACGCAAGCTTTCCATGGCACTGCTTGTATTTCTTGCCCGACCCGCACGGGCACGGATCATTGCGACCGATCTTCTCCCCGTAGCGGCGCACCGGTTGCGCCTTGACCGGCTCATGATCCGGCAAAGTCAGCTCTTCGACGGCCACCGGTTCTTCTGAGACGCCGAGTCCGAACTCCGAATGCTGCGCGCGCGCCAGCTCGACCCTGCGCTCGCTCTCTGCCTCGATCTGCTGCTCGGCCTGCTGGATCTCCTCCTGCGACTGAATGCGGACGTTCATCAGCACGCGCACGACATCTGCACGCACTCGGTCCAGCAATGAGCCGAATAGCGCGAACGCCTCGCGCTTGTATTCCTGCTTGGGTTGCTTTTGCGCATAGCCGCGCAGATGAATACCCTGCCGGAGTGCGTCGAGGGCGGTCAGATGCTCGCGCCACGCCTGGTCCAGCGTCTGCAACATGATCGAGCGCTCGAAGCCTGCAAACGATTCACGGCCGACAATCGCCACCTTCGCTTCGTAGGATTCGTCGGCAGCCTTCAACACCCGTGCCAGCAGATCGTCGTCGGTCAGAGAATCATTGGCTTCAAGCGCACTTCTAAGCCCGACGTTCAGTTGCCAGTCATTGGCCAGCGCCGCTTCGAGCTCCTCGATATTCCATTGTTCCTCGACCGACTCGGCGGGCACGTGCTCGCGAAACATGTCGGTGAAATAGCCGATGCGCAGGTTCGTGATCATGGCGCCGGTATCGTCGGTCTCCAGAATCTCGTTGCGCAGCCGGTAAATCTCGCGCCGCTGATCATTCGCAACGTCGTCGTATTCGAGCAGCTGCTTGCGGATATCGAAGTTGCGCGCTTCGACTTTCCGCTGGGCGCTTTCGATCGATCGACTGACCATGCCGGCCTCGATCGCCTCGCCTTCGGGAAGCTTGAGCCGGTCCATGATCGCTTTCATCTTGTCGCCGGCGAAAATGCGCAGCAGCGAGTCTTCCATCGACAGATAAAATCGCGAGGCGCCGGGGTCGCCCTGACGACCCGAGCGACCGCGCAGCTGGTTATCGATGCGGCGTGACTCGTGCCGCTCGGAGCCAATGATCTTCAATCCGCCGGCGCCGACCACTCGGTCGTGCAACGACTGCCATTCGTTTCGAAATTTGTTGATCCTGGCTCGCTTGGCAGCTTCTTCGAGATCGGGATCGGCTTCGACGAATTGCACCTGCTTTTCGACATTGCCGCCAAGCACGATGTCAGTGCCTCGGCCTGCCATGTTGGTGGCGATCGTGATCACGGCCGGACTGCCGGCCTGAGCGATGATCTCGGCCTCCTTCGCGTGCTGCTTTGCATTCAGCACCTGATGCGGCAAGCCCTCTTTCTTCAGCGAATTCGAAAGCAGCTCCGAGTTCTCGATCGAGGTCGTGCCGACCAGTACCGGCTGCCCGCGCGCGACGCAATCCTTGATGTCTTCGATGATCGCCGTGTATTTCTCCTTCAGCGTGCGGAACACTTTGTCCTGCGAGTCGATGCGGATCATCGGTCGGTGCGTCGGAATCACGACTGTTTCAAGCCGATAGATTTCCTGAAATTCGTACGCCTCGGTGTCCGCTGTGCCGGTCATACCGGCGAGCTTTCCGTACATGCGGAAGTAATTCTGGAAGGTGATCGACGCGTAGGTCTGGTTCTCCGCCTGAATCTGCACGCCTTCCTTCGCTTCGACAGCCTGATGCAGCCCTTCGGACCAGCGGCGACCCACCATCAGCCGGCCCGTGAATTCGTCGACGATCACCACTTCGCCGTTCTGAACAACATATTGCTGATCGCGATTGAACAGCGTATGCGCGCGCAGCGCTGCGTTCAGATGATGCATCAGGATGATGTTGCCCGGCGCGTACAGGCTTTCGCCCTCCGCCAGCATTCCCATTTTCGTCAGTATCTCTTCAAGCTTCTCGTGGCCGCTCTCCGAGATATGGACCTGGTGCGCTTTCTCGTCGACCCAGTAGTCGCCCTCGCCTTTTTCGCTCGATTGCCGGGTCAGCAGCTTCGGTACCTCGTTGATGCGAACGTAGGTTTCGGTGTGGTCCTCGGCCGGGCCGGAGATGATCAACGGGGTGCGCGCTTCGTCGATCAGGATCGAATCGACCTCGTCGACGATGGCGTAATGCAACCCGCGCTGCCGTCGATCGGATGCCGAATACTCCATGTTGTCGCGCAGATAGTCGAAGCCGAACTCGTTGTTGGTGCCGTACGTGATGTCAGCTGCATACGCGACGCGTTTTTCCTCGGTCGCCTGCTGCGACACAACGGTGCCGACAGTCAGGCCCAGAAATCGATAGACCTTGCCCATCCAGTCGGCGTCACGCGCCACCAGATAATCGTTGACCGTCACAAGGTGCACGCCTTTGCCGGCGAGCGCATTCAAATACACGGGTAATGTGGCCACCAGCGTCTTGCCTTCGCCAGTGCGCATCTCGGCAATCTTGCCGGCGTGCAATACCATGCCGCCCACCAGTTGCACGTCAAAAGGACGCATCGAGAGCGTGCGCTTGGATGCCTCCCGCACGACCGCAAATGCTTCGGGCAACAAGTCGTCGAGCGTCTCGCCGCTATTCAGCCGCTCGCGGAACTCGGTGGTCTTGGCTCTCAGCGCTTCATCCGACAGCGCCTCCATCGACGGCTCGAGCGCATTGATCCGTTCGACATTGCGGTCATACGTCTTTAGCAGCCGCTGATTGCGACTGCCGAAAACCTTGGTCAAAAGTCCGGACATCATTGGAAGTAGGCTCGCTGTGCGCGCATTGTCGATAGAAGCATGGCGCGAAAGCGCTCGGCACCATGCATCGGCAAGGCGAAAATTATGTCATAGGGACAAACGGCAGCCGGATCAAGTCCACCCAAGACCGCATCAAGGCACGGTCCGGGCGCGGCAGGGACAAGCTCTAGTTGCGGGCAGACGCGGTGGCTGCAAGAGCCTTGATATCCACCGCGGGCGAGCCGGTGGCGTTTTGCTGCGGCAAACGGTCCTTGGCAAACAGAAACTTGGCGGGATTCTGGGCAGCGCCGCGATGATGCACCTCGAAATGCAGGTGCGGACCGGTCGAGCGACCGGTCGATCCGACTTCGGCGAGCTTCTGGCCGCGCTTGACGATGGCTCCCGTCACAACGTTCAACCGGCTCGCATGCGCGTATCGAGTCAGCAGGCCGTTGCCATGATCGACCTCGACCAGGTTGCCCCAGACCGGGTGATACTCGGCCACCACCACGACGCCACCCGCGGCCGCGTGAATGGGAGTTCCAACCGGCGCTGCGAAGTCGATCCCTGAGTGATGGGACATCTGGCCGGAAAACGGATCGGAGCGCCAGCCGTAGCCCGATCCGATGAATCCGTCGGCCACCGGCTTGCTTTGCGGCAGCAACGCCCGTCGCACCTGCTGAGCACGCAATTCTGCCTCGATGACGCTCAGGTAGTCCGCGCGTTGCTCGACGCTCGACGAAAGCTGCCTGAGCTCTTCATCGACATCGCGCAAGGTCATCGTCTCGCCATTGACCAGTACACCGCCGCGACCCGGCATGTCCGCGAAGCGGAATTCCTCCGGTCGAATGCCAGCTGCCTTGCCGACGCGCTCACCGACTGCATCCAGCCGAAGCAGCTGGGCCTGTACCTCGCCCAGCTTGCGTGCCAGTGCGGTGACGTTGTCGCGTACGAGCTGATCCTTGCGCTCGATCTCGTCGCGACCCACGAACGAAATCAGGTCGGACACGATCGGAATGTGGAATGCGGATGCGACGCGCACCGCCATGAACGAGAATGCGCCGGAGAGCATCAGTACACCGATTGCCAGAGCGATCAGCGCGGCCAGCGCGTGGTGGCGGGTGATACTCAGCGTCAGCGAGCGCGCCAGCCGCCTGTCGACCACTATGATCTGCACCAACCCTCCCCCAACACACCGCAGACTGCTTGCTGTCCCGCCATGCCCGCCACCGCTCGCCTGATCGCCGCCGCCCTGCGCGACTCGCCGGCCGCGTCTGCTCTGCTGGATCGCTGGGAGGCGACTCAGCGAGCGGCGCTGACGATCGCCCCCGCCTGCCGCTCAGACCTCGGCTTCGATCCCTTGGCGCCCGGCGTCTGCGAACTACGCGGCGAAGTTCTCTGGCTTTGCCTTCCCTCACCCTCTCACTCGGCCAAGTTGCGGCAGGCAATGCCGCGATTGTTATCAAGCCTGGCGGCCGGTGGGATCAAAGTCTACGAGATCAGGACGCGAGTACAACCCGCCGTCACGTCTTACCCTGGAGACGGGAGTCCGGTGCCCTCAAGTGACTCAAGTTCCGGCGTTCCATGGCCCCGCAATGACGAACGCGCGGTCGCCGCAGTGGCGAAGCTGGCCGGTTCGATCGGGGAATCACCGCTGAAGGCAGCGGCGGAAAAGCTCGCCTCCACGCTGCGCAGAAGGGCTTTAGGGAAATGCTGAAGAAGAGTCGCGAGCGGCCCGAGGTGGCGGCGAGGAGCGCACCCGTATTACTGATACGGCGAGCACCGCAGCTGCCAGATCGGGACGCGTAGTAGCTTTCCCTAGACCAGCTCCGTCTGAAAGCGGAATGCCGCGGGGGCCTGACCACCGTCGTCGAACGTCACCAGCTCGAATGCCGACTCGTCCGCCGCCAATGCGCGCAGCAGCCTGTTGTTGATCGCGTGGCCCGACTTGTGCGCGATGTACGAGCCGATCAGCGGATAGCCGAACACCGCCAGGTCGCCGATCGCATCGAGCATCTTGTGTTTGGCGATCTCGTCGCCTGCGCGCAATCCGTCGGCATTCAGCACTCGATATTCGTCCATCACGATCGCGTTATCGAAGCTGCCGCCGATTGCAAGCCCGGCCTTGCGCAGCATTTCGACCTCGTTGACGAACCCGAACGTGCGCGCGCGCGAAACTTCCTTGATATACGAGTGGTGTGCAAAATCGACTTCGACCATCTGCTCGGTGGCATCGATCGCAGGGTGATTGAACGCGATCGAAAACTTAAGCTTGAATCCAAAGTACGGCTCGAGCCGCGCCCACGCATCGCCGTCGCGGCATTCAACGGGCTTCAGCACCCGGGCGAACTTCTTTGGCGCGTTCAGCTCGCTAATGCCGGCCGCCTGAACCAGGAACACGAAACTGGCCGCACTGCCGTCCATGATCGGGATCTCCGGCGCATCGACGTCGACATAGCAATTGTCGATGCCGAGCCCGGCGAGAGCGCTCATCAGGTGCTCGATCGTTGCGACTTTTGCCGAACCGCGACCGATCGTCGTGGCCATTTTCGTTTCGATCACGCTTTCCGGACGAAGCGGAATATCGACCGGCGGATCGAGATCGATCCGCCGGAATACGACGCCTGTATCAGCCGCGGCGGGCCGCAACGCCAGCGTGACCTTGGTCCCGCTGTGCAGGCCGATGCCCACCGTGCGGGCGATCTGCTTCAGTGTGCGCTGTTTCACCATCGCGCGATTTTACCGATCAGTCCGCCTGTTTCCGGAGGAAAGCCGGAATGTCGTACCGGTCGGAGCCCGTGTCCTCCATCGCCGCCACTTTCGCCTGAGCCGAGTCGCGAGTCCGCCAGATGGCGGGCTTGTCGAAGTCGCTGTAATCGGACCCGGTGGAATTGCCGGAAGCCAGCGGCACCGTCATCGGCGCGTCGTGCGTGCCGGTGCGCACCACTATGAACGGCGTCGACTGCTTCTTCGACGCCGCGCGGCCGAGTCCAGTCGCCACGACCGTCACCCGCAGTCCGTCCCCGATCGACTCGTCGCAGACGGTGCCGAAGATCACGGTCGCATCGTCGGCCGCAAACGCACGGATCGTGTTCATCACCTCGCGCGTCTCCTTCATCTTCAGCGACGACGACGCGGTGATATTGACCAGCACGCCCCGCGCGCCCGACAGATCGACACCTTCTAGCAGCGGGCTCGCGACCGCCTGTTCGGCAGCGATCCGCGCGCGGTCCAGCCCTGACGCCAGCGCGGTACCCATCATTGCCTTGCCCTGCTCGCTCATCACGGTTTTCACGTCTTCGAAATCGACGTTAACAAGGCCTGGCACGTTGATGATCTCGGCAATGCCTGCGCATGCGTTATGCAGCACGTCGTCGGCAGCGCGGAAGCACTCCGCCATTTCGGCATCCTCGCCCATCACTTCCTCGAGCTTGTTATTCAGGATGACGATCAGCGAGTGCACCGTGTCTTCCAGCTCGTTGACACCGGTTTCGGCCAGCTTCATGCGCCGCGGCCCTTCGAACTCGAACGGTTTCGACACGACGGCCACCGTCAGAATGCCGAGTTCCTTCGCGATATCTGCGACCACCGGCGCCGCACCGGTGCCGGTTCCACCGCCCATACCCGCGGTAATGAACACCATGTGCGCGCCGCGCAGCGCGTCGGC
>JBGTEW010000074.1:0-11044 GCA_041747615.1 Burkholderiaceae bacterium
GGCAAGCCCGAAGACGCGATCCGATTGGCGACCGAGCTGGTGACAAACGAGAAAGTCGCGCTTATCACCGGCACGTTCCTGTCGAACGTCGGCCTGGCGGTGGCCGATTTCGCGTTGCGCAACCGGGTTCTTTTCGTGGCCGCCGAGCCGCTGACAGACGCGCTGGTGTGGGAGAAAGGCAATCGCTACACGTTTCGCCTGCGCCCCAGCACGTTCATGCAATCGGCGATGCTGGTCGAGGAGGCGGCGAAGCTGCCGGCCAAACGCTGGGCGATCATCGCGCCGAACTACGAATACGGCCAGTCGGCGGTCGCCAATTTCAAGCAGTTGCTGAAAGCGAAGCGGCCCGATGTCGAATTCGTCGCCGAACAGTGGCCCGCACTCGGCAAGCTGGAAGCAGCGAGCACGGTGCAGGCGGTGATTGCGGCGCGGCCGGATGCAGTGTTCAACGTCACTTTCGGCGCTGACCTGCCGCGGCTGGTGCGAGAAGGCAATCTACGCGGATTGTTTCCGCGGGTGCCGGTGGTCAGCCTGCTCTCGGGCGAACCCGAGTACCTCGACGTGCTGAAGGACGAAACGCCAAAGGGCTGGATCGTCACCGGGTACCCGTGGGAGCAGATCTCGACGCCGGAACACTCGAAGTTTCTGGACGCCTATCGCAAGCGCTACAACGACTACCCGCGTCTCGGTTCGGTGGTCGGCTACGCGACGTTCATCGCAATATTTGAAGCGATTCGCAAGGCAAAGTCAGTCGACACCGAGAGGCTGATCGCCGCACTGCGCGGACTGCAATGGTCGACGCCGTTCGGCCCGGCGCAATTTCGTGCAATCGACCAGCAATCGACAATGGGCGCCTATGTCGGCAAGCTCGATCAGCGCGATGGCAAAGGCGTGATGGTCGATTGGCGCTACGCCGACGGTGCGAGTTACCTGCCGCCCGATAGCGAGGTTTTGAAGATGCGGCCGTCCGAAGCGCGGAAGTAGCTTAGGCGGCAGCACCGTTCGCCGCTCACGTGGATCTTTTCCTCGGCCAGTTCATCGCAGGCCTGTCGTACGGCTCGACCCTGTTCCTGGTCAGTGCCGGCCTGACCCTGATTTTCGGCGTCACGCGCGTCGTCAATTTCGCGCACGGTTCGCTGTACATGATCGGCGCGTATCTGGCGTATACGGTCACGACGCAGCTGCCCCCAACCCCGTTTGGATTTTTCGGCGGCGTATTGCTGGCTGCGCTGGGCGTGGCGATCGTCGGAGCCGTGATCGAGATCGTTCTGCTTCGACGCATCTACGCATCGCCGGAGATCTTTCAGCTGGTCGCGACCTTCGGTGTGGTGTTGATCGTGGCGGACCTTGCACTGGCGGTGTGGGGACCCAGTGAGTTGTTTGCGCCGCGCGCGCCCGGATTGAAGGGCAGCGTCGAAGTGGCTGGCGCCTTGGTTCCCCAGTACTCGCTGTTTGTGATGGCCATCGGCCCGGCGGTTTATGCGCTGCTCTGGTGGGTACTTCGTCGCACGCGCTGGGGCGTGTGGGTTCGCGCCGCCTCGCAGGACCGCGAAACCGCCAACTCGCTCGGTCTGAACGAGCCCTGGCTCTTTACCTCGGTGTTCGCGCTCGGCGCGTTTCTGGCGGGATTGGCGGGTGCCTTGCAGATCCCGCGGGAGACGGTCAACTTGCAGATGGACCTGGCGATCCTGATTGAAGCGTTTGTCGTGGTCGTTATCGGCGGGCTCGGCTCGATCAGCGGAGCTTTCCTGGCCGCGCTGCTGATCGGACTCCTGCACGCGTACGGAGCCTGGTGGCTGCCGCAGTCGACACTGGTGTTGATATTCGTGGCCATGGCGGTCGTGTTGATCGTGTGGCCACATGGCATGCTCGGGCGGCCGAGCGTTCCCCACGCATTGCGCGTGCACTCGCATCCGCCGTTCGTCCCGCTGGCGCGCCGCTGGCGCATCGCTGGCATGGCGGCGTTGTTCGTCGCGGCGATCGTGCCGGTAATGATCGGCGACTACGCCGTGGTCATTGCGACCGAGATCGCCATTGCGGCGCTGCTGGCGGCAAGCCTCCACTTTGCCATGGGTCTCGGCGGTATTGTGTCGTTCGGACATGCCGCGTTTTTCGGGCTCGGTGCGTACGCGGTGGCACTTGCGATACAGCATCTCGACGCGCCGTTTGCGGCGGCTCTGATTCTGGCGCCGCTGACTGCGGGGGTCGCTGCGCTGCTGGTGGGCCGAGTCGTGCTGCGGTCGCAGGGCGTGTATTCGGCGATGCTGACCCTCGCGTTCGCACAGATTCTCTGGTCGGCCGCAATCCAGTGGGTGGCCGTCACCGGAGGCGACAACGGTGTGCTGGGAATCTGGGCGGTGCTGCCCGCTGTGTTGTCGTCGCCGCTGATGTATTACGCAGTGGTGGTCGCAATCATGATTGCCTCGCTTGCAGCGTTGCGCCGCGTGGCGCTGGCGCCGTTCGGCTTTGCGCTGAGAGCTACGCGCGACAGCGAACTGCGGGCCGAGGCGATCGGCATCGATGCGCAGCGCGCGCGCTGGCTCGCTTTCAGCGCCGGTGGAATGTTTGCCGGGCTCGCCGGCGCCCTGCATGCATTTCACAAAGGCTCGGTGTTTCCGACCTCGCTGTCGATTCCGGTGTCGGTGGACGCTCTGATCATGGTGCTGCTTGGCGGAGTGCAGACACTGGTCGGACCCTTGATCGGCGCCCTCGCTTATCACGGGCTTGCGACCGAGCTGACGCGTCTGACCGATCACTGGCGGCTGCTGCTCGGGCTTGCGATCGTCACGCTGGCGGTGGCGTTTCCGGAAGGAATCGTCGGTTATGCACGGCGCCGGTTCGCAAAAGTGCGATGAGTCTGCTGTTCGTTGACCGGCTGCAACGGAGCTTCGGCGGCGTGCGCGCAGTCGATGGCGTGTCTTTCACAATGGAAGCGGGCGAGTTGGCGGCCCTGATCGGACCGAACGGCGCCGGAAAGTCGACGCTGTTCAATCTGATCGACGGGCAATTAGCGCCGCAGGCAGGGTGCATCGAGTTCGACGGACGGTCGCTTGAAGGATGGTCGACCGCTGAGCGCACGCGGCGTGGCATCGGGCGCACGTTCCAGGTGGCGCAGACTTTTGCGACGATGACAGCGCTGCAGAACGTGCAGCTGGCGCTGGTCGCGGCCGAAGGTGGCGCCGCGCGCGTGACCGAGCTGCTGTGGAACGTGCAGGTCGAGGCTGCGCACGAGTTGATGTCTCAAGTCGGACTGCAATCCCAGGCGCTGACCGCTGCGGCGCAGCTGGCCTACGGCGACGTCAAGCGGCTCGAGCTCGCCCTCGCGCTGGCAGCGAAGCCGCGCTTGCTGCTGATGGACGAGCCGACGGCCGGCATGGCGCCTGGCGAGCGGTCCGAGCTGATGCGGTTGATCGTTTCGCTCGCCGACCGGAGCAACATGACGGTGCTCTTCACCGAGCACAGCATGGATGTCGTGTTCGGTTTCGCGCGCCGAATCCTGGTGCTGTCGCGCGGCCGGCTCGTGGCCGATGGTTCACCCGAGACGGTACGTGCGGACGCCGAAGTGCAGCGCGTGTATCTCGGAGCAGACTTGTGACGCCGGCGCTTGCCGTACGAGACCTCTCGGCGTGGTACGGCGACGCGCAGGTGGTCAGCCAAGCGAGCCTCGCGCTCGCAACCGGCGAGGTGGTGGCGCTGATCGGCCGCAACGGCGCCGGCAAGACGTCGCTTTTGCGCGCCACGATGGGGCTGATGCCGCGCTCGACGGGGACCGTCTTGATCGACGGCATCGATGTCAGCGCCGAGCCGCCGTTCCGGCGTGCACACCGCGGGCTGGGCTACGTGCCGGAGGATCGCCGCATCTTCACCGATCTGACGGTGGCGGAGAATCTGCGTATCGCCGCCCGACCGGTTGATGACGGTTTCACCGAGCGCGATCTGCTGGAGCTGTTTCCGAATCTTGCAGACATGATGCAGCGTTCTGCCAGTGCCATGAGCGGCGGCGAACAGCAGATGCTGGCGGTGGCACGTACGCTTGCCTCCAATCCGAAGGTGGTGCTGCTGGATGAGCCCTCCGAAGGTATCGCGCCGATGGTGGTAGGCAAGATGCGCGACGCCGTGCTCGCGATGAAATCGCGCGGCGTGGCAACGCTGGTCTCGGAACAGAACGTGCGCTTCGTCGCCGCGATCGCCGATCGCGCGCTGCTGATGGAACAGGGGCGGCTGGTCGGCGAGGCAACGCGCGATGAATTGAGAACACCGAATGATGGCGTTCAGCGCGTGCTGGCGCTCGGTCGGCATGCAGCGGGGGCACCTACAATCTAGTCCGGTGAAAGCGCCAAAATACAAACCCGCTTGTCCGCGCCTCGGCGTGCCGGGCGTTCGCGATTTGACGCTTCAACCGGACCCATGATCATCACCTCGCTGCTCGATACCGACCTGTACAAATTTACGATGATGCAGGTGGTGCTGCATCACTTTCCGGGTGCGCATGTGGAGTATCGCTTCAAGTGCCGCAATCCCGGAATCGATCTGGTGCCGCATATCGACGCGATCAATCAGGAGATCGATGCCCTGTGTGGACTGCGATTTCGCGACCCGGAGCTCGATTATCTGCGCGGCCTTCGCTTCATCAAGAGCGACTTTGTCGATTTTCTCGGCCTGTTCCAGCTGAACAAGAAGTATGTCGTGGTCGGACCGTCGCCTCTGAACAATGGCGAGATCGACATCGTCATTCGCGGGCCGTGGCTGCATACGATCCTGTTCGAGGTGCCGGTGCTGGCGATCGTCAACGAGATTTACTTTCGGTCGATGCAGAAGGCCATCGACTTCGAAGAGGGGAGGCGCCGCCTGCGCGACAAGATCGCACTGTTGAACGATGATCCCGCGCTGGTAGGCGTTCGAATCGCCGACTACGGAACACGCCGCCGGTTTTCGCGCCACTGGCACGAGGAGATGCTGCTGCAGCTGCAGGACAGGCTTGGCGAGAAGCTGGCGGGCACCAGCAATGTCATGTATGCGGCGATGCACGGCCTGACGCCGCTGGGAACGATGGCTCATGAGTATCTGCAGGCTTGCCAGGCGCTCGGCCCGCGCCTGCGCGACTCCCAGACCTTCGGCTTCGAGATGTGGGCGCGCGAGTATCGCGGCGACCTCGGCATTGCGTTGTCCGACGTGTACGGGATGGATGCATTCCTGCGCGATTTCGACATGTATTTCTGCAAGCTGTTCGACGGTGCGCGGCATGACTCAGGTGACCCCCTCGCATGGGGCGAGCGCCTGATTGCGCATTACCAGCGCAACCGCGTCGATCCTAGAACGAAGACCCTGGTGTTCTCCGACTCGCTGACGATTCCCCGGGTGATCGAGCTTTATCAACGCTTTCGCGACCGCGCTCGCACTGCGTTCGGTGTCGGCACCAATCTGACCAATGACGTCGGGTACACGCCGCTGCAGATCGTCATCAAGATGGTTAGTTGCAACGGGCAGCCGGTGGCCAAGCTGTCGGATTCGCAGGAAAAAAACATGTGCGACGATCAGGCCTACCTTGCCTATCTGCGGCAGGTGTTCGAGATTCAGCCGCCGGTGGCTGCACACTAGGCTGCACACTAGATACCGTCGATGTTGCGCCTGTCCCGCCGCGCCGATGCACTCGGCACCGAGAACGCTTTTGTCGTACTCGCCGAGGTCAACCGGTTGATTGGCGAGGGGCGCGACATCGTTTCTTTCTGCATCGGTCAGCCCGACTTTCCAACGCCGCTGAATGTGCAGGATGCAGCGATAGACGCAGTCCGCACCGGCAAGCACGGCTACACGCCCTCCGCCGGTATCGACGCGCTGCGCGCGGCGGCGGCGCAATCGATGGGCGCGCTACGTGGCTTCGATATTTCGCCGGACGAGATCGTTGTCGGCGCAGGCGCGAAGCCTTTTATCGGCTACACAATTGCATCGGTGACTGATTACGGCGTTGGGGACGAAGTGATCTACCCGGTTCCGGGGTTTCCAATTTACGAATCGCAGATTGTCGCCAACGGCGCCGTGCCGGTGGCGCTGCCGCTGTCGGAAGCGCGTGGCTTTGCATTCGACATTGCCGAGCTCGCCGCGCGCATTGGCCCGAAGACACGCCTTCTGATTCTTAATACGCCTCACAACCCCACAGGCGGATTGTTGTCGCGCCGCGATCTGGAAGCGATTGCCGACTTGTTGCGAATGCATCCCCATGTGTGGGTCTACGCGGACGAGATTTACAGTCGACTCGTCTACGATGGTAGGTTCGAGTCGATCGCCGCCCTGCCGGGCATGCGCGAGCGCACGATCATCACCGACGGCGCCTCGAAGACATACGCAATGACGGGTTGGCGCATCGGTTTCGCCGCCAACAAAACGCTGGCGCCCGTATTTACGCGCTGGGTGACGAATACCGAATCGTGTGCTTCGCAGATCAGCCAGTGGGCCGCGGTCGCGGCACTGACCGGGCCACAGGATGAAGCCGAGCAGATGAAGGATCGTTTCCGCCAACGACGCGACCTGATCGTACGTTTAGTGAACGATCTTCCCGGATTTCGCTGCGCAGTCCCCGGCGGCGCGTTCTATGCGTGGCCGAACGTCACAGAAGCGTGTGCGATCGTCGGTGCGAAGGACTCGGAGGAATTCCGGCGGCGGCTGCTGAACGACGCCGGCGTGGCGGTGCTGGCGGACATTCACTTCGGCCCGCGCGTGGAAAAGGACGGACAGCATATTCGCTTCTCATACGCCGCCAGTGAGACCGCGATCGAGGAAGGCGTGCGTCGCATCGGGACCTACTTGCGCCAGGGAACGCAGTGACATTCGATACCTCGAGCGCTCGCGCGTCGATCCTGCAGCGTATTCGTGCGAACCAGGGACGGCCAGCCACGCCCACTCAGCAGGAGCAGGCCGAGATTGATCGTTATCTGGCCGAGCATCCATCCGGTCCCCGCCCAGCGCCGTCGTCGGATTTGCGCCGACAGTTTCGTGCCATGGCCGAGCGCATGTCGAGCACGGTCGATGAAGTCGCGACACTCGATGATGCGCCGCGAGCGTGCGCGCGCTATCTGCTGGCGCACGGGTTGCAGCGGCAAGCCGTCGTCTGGCCGTCGCTCGAAAACCTCGCCTGGGGCGACGCCGGTATCGCTGCCGAGGCGCGCGCGCCGAAGCGCGATGAATCGGTCAGCGCCGACCTGGTGGGTATCACCGGTTGCTTCTGTGCGCTGGCGGAGACCGGCACGCTGGTGCTGCTGTCGGGTGCTCAAACCATCGCGTCGACGCACCTGCTACCCGAAACGCACATTGCCATTGTTCCGGCGTCGCGCATCGTGGCAGGCATGGAGGATGCGTTTGCGCTGATGCGTGACGAGCGCGCCGGCGATGCGATGATGCCGCGCGCAGTCAACATGGTCTCTGGACCCTCGCGCACCGGCGACATCGAGCAGACGATCGTGCTCGGTGCCCACGGACCTTACCGCGTTCATATCATCGTCGCGTGTGAAAACTAGAGCGCTTGCTGCATGAGACGCGCGCCGACTGTCCTGGCGCAACCGATCTGTGCGCTCGGCGTTGCCTCGCCAGCGCTTGCCAGCGCTGCCCAATTCGACGCGACCGGAATGGGCGTTGCGTGGGCCATCCCGTTCATTGGGTTGCTGCTGTCGATCGCACTGCTGCCCCTGCTTGCTCCGCACTTCTGGCACCGGTTTTACGGCTCGATTGCGATTGCCTGGGCGCTGGCAATGCTGCTTCCACTGACCGCGTTTTACGGCGCGGCCGCTGCGTTCAACATCGTGATTCACAGCCTCGTGCTCGAGTATTTTCCATTCATCATCATCATCGCGACGCTGTACACGATCGCCGGCGGCATCTTCGTGCGCGGCAACTTGCACGGGTCGCCTGCGCTGAATACCGGGCTGCTGGCCATCGGAGGAGCGCTGGCAAGTGTGATGGGTACCACCGGTGCGGCGATGCTGTTGATACGGTCGGTGATCCGCGCCAACGACAACCGCCGGTTTCGTGTCCACACGATCGTTTTCTTCATTTTCATCGTCGCCAACGCCGGAGGCGGGCTAACACCGCTTGGCGATCCGCCGCTGTTTCTGGGGTTCCTCAAAGGCATCAGTTTTTTCTGGACCGTGCAGCACATGTTCCTGCCGGTGCTGCTGGTCGTGATTTCGCTTCTCGCTATCTACTACGCCGTCGATACTTTCTATTACCGGCAGGACACCGCACTTGGATTCAGGCCTGACCCGACTCCCGACGATCCCCGCCTGAGCATCGAAGGCAAGTTCAACTTTCTGCTGCTGGGGGTCGTGATGGCGACGGTATTAACGAGCGGAGTGTGGCGTTCCGGGGTCGAGATCGAAGTCCTGGGCAATGTGATCGCACTTGAAAGTCTGCTGCGCGATCTGTGCTTTCTGGTGGTGGCCGCGATTTCGCTGAAGCTGACGCCGCGCGCGGTGCGCCAGGCGAACGAGTTCACCTGGGGCCCGATCAAGGAGGTCGCGAAGCTGTTTTTCGGAATTTTTCTGACGATGGCGCCGGTGCTGCTGATGCTCAAGGCAGGCGAGGCGGGTGCATTCGCGCCGCTCGCCCGCCTGGTGACTGATCAGAACGGTCTGCCGATCGATGCAATGTATTTCTGGATGACCGGCGTGGTGTCCGCCTTCCTCGACAACGCTCCAACCTATCTGGTGTACTTCAATCTGGCCGGCGGCGATCCGCAGCAGTTGATGACGACGCAGGCACGCACGCTGACCGCCATTTCGGCCGGTGCAGTCTTCATGGGTGCGATGAGCTACATCGGGAACGCGCCGAACTTCATGGTCAAGGCAATTGCCGAACACAGTGGCATCCGGATGCCGAGTTTCTTCGGCTTCATGGTGTGGTCCGTTGTTATCCTTGTACCGTTGTTTAGTCTTTTGACCTGGATCTTCTTCTGATGAGCAAAGCGGCGCGCGTCGTTATTTCCCGGCGGATTTTTCCCGAGCTAGTGGCTGGGCTGCGCGGCGAGTTCGACGTCGTCGACAATCAGGACGATATCGACTGGACGCCGGTTGAACTGGCCGCCGCCCTGAAAGGCGCCGATGCGGCGCTGATCACCGCCAGCGAGCATATCGACGCCGCGCTGCTCGACCAGTGCCCGCGCCTGAAGATCGTTGCCAACATTGCAGTCGGCTACAACAACATCGATCTTGCGGCGTGTACCGAGCGCGGCGTGCTGGCCACCAATACACCCGATGTGCTGAACGAGGCGACGGCCGATCATGCGTGGGCGCTGCTTCTAGCGGCCGCGCGCAGAGTCGGCGAGTCGGAGCGCTGGTTGCGAGAGGGCCGTTGGAAACGCTGGACGTTCGAGATGTTCATCGGTGCAGAGGTCAGCGACACGACGCTTGGAATTCTCGGTATGGGGCGCATAGGTCGTGCAATCGCGCGACGCGCGCGCGGGTTTGCGATGCCGGTCATTTATCACAACCGCACACGACTGGCGGTAAGCGACGAGGAAGGTGCGCGCTATGTCGACTTCGAAACGCTGCTGCGCGAGTCAGACCACCTGATGCTGGTAGTGCCCTACTCAAAGGCCGTCCATCACATCATTGGCGCCGCAGAACTCTCGAAGATGAAGCGCGGAGCAACGCTGGTCAATATCGCGCGCGGCGGCGTGGTGGACGATGCGGCGCTGGCTGCTGCGTTGCGCAGCGCTCAGCTCGCAGCGGCCGGGCTCGATGTTTTCGAGAACGAGCCCGCAGTCGACGCGGGACTGCTCGAACTTGAGAATGTCGTGCTGACGCCGCACATAGCGTCCAGTACGAAAGCCGCGCGCAACGCAATGGCCTCGCTGGCAATCGACAATATGCGCACCGCATTGGCCGGCGGACGCCCGCCCTCGCTGCTCAATCCCGCGGCGCTCGACCATCGGCGCGGCTGATTCCGGAGCCCGCATGTCCGATATCAAGCTGATCCGCCGCCATTCACTGACACTTGCGAAAGCGAAGGGGCTCGCACAAAAGGCGGCCGACAGGCTGGCCGAAAAATACGACCTGACCAGCGAATGGCACGGCAATTCCTTGCGTTTTCATCGCCAAGGCGTCGAAGGTCAGATGCACGTCACCGGTTCGGAAATCCAACTCGACGTGAAGCTTGGCTTCCTGCTGAGGGCGTTCAAAGGAAGGCTGCTCGAGCACATCGAGCAGAACTTCGACACTTTGCTGCGCGAACAGACCGGCACGTCACCGGCAAAGAAGGCAGCGCGCAAGGCGCGCCACTAGTCCTTCAAATCCTCCACCAGCGAGACGTATTGCTTCATCGCGTCCTCGCCCGATGTTCCTTTTATGCCATTCCAGGCGTCCCACTTTGCGCGGCCCACCATGTCGGTGAATCCTGGCCGCGAGCCGGTGGCGTCGCCACTCGTGGCTTGCTTGTACAGCGCGTACATCTTCAACATCGTCTGATTGTCCGGCCGCTCGGACAGATTCTTCGAATCGGCAACGGCGGTGTCGAACTGAGCTTTCAAGTCGCTCATGTGGTCTCCTTGAACGTAATTGTGGTGGGTGCGCGACTATTATGCAGTGGCGAATAAGAGGGAGGCCGGAAGCCGGAGGCATGATGAGCACGCGCAAACGGATGTCTGCCGTCGACACCGCCTGGTTGCGGATGGACTCGGACAGAAATCTGATGATGATCGTCGGCGTGTACGAGTTCGACGGCAAGCTCGACCTCGCACGATTTCGAGAGCTGCTCGGGTCCCGCCTGGTCACGCACGCGCGATTTCGTAGCCGGGTGGTCGGCGACCTGACCGGCCGTTATTGGGAAGACTGCGACGATTTCGATCTTGACGACCATCTGGTCCACGTCACGCTGCCGAGAAGTGGCAGTGAGGCCGAACTGAAAAAGCTCGTCGGCCGGCTTGCCTCGACGCCACTCGACGCCGGCAAGCCACTGTGGCAGATGCAGCTGGTCGACAACTATCGCGGCGGCCACGCGCTGGTGGTGCGAATTCATCATTGCATTGCCGACGGCATCGAGTTGATCGGAGTGCTGC
>JBGTEW010000075.1:0-9766 GCA_041747615.1 Burkholderiaceae bacterium
GAGCTCTGTAATGATCCGGTTAACGACCTCCTTGCCGGTCAGCGGCAATGTGCAGTGCTGCAGGATCTTGTGCTCCCCATTCTTTGCGCTGTGTTCCATCAGCACGACAACGCGCTCGACGCCACCGACCAGGTCCATCGCACCGCCCATTCCTTTGACCAGCTTGCCCGGAATCATCCAGTTGGCCAGATCGCCCTTCTCGCTGACCTGCATCGCACCCAGTATCGCCAGGTTGATGTGACCGCCGCGGATCATTGCGAACGAATCGGCACTGGAGAAATAGCTCGAGCCGGGCAGCGCGGTGACCAGCTGCTTGCCGGCATTGATCAGATCGGGATCAATCTCTTCTTCGAGGGGAAACGGACCGATGCCAAGCAGGCCATTCTCGGATTGCAGCATCACATCCATGCCAACAGGGATGTAATTCGCCACCAGGGTCGGCAGGCCGATACCCAGGTTCACGTAGAACCCGTCCCGCAACTCCTGCGCTGCGCGTGCGGCCATCTGTTCGCGAGTCCACGGCATTTCAGTTCTTCCTCACAGTGCGGTTTTCGATGCGCTTCTCTGGCGTCGCATTGACTACCAGTCTCTGGATGAAAATGCCGGGCGTGTGGACGTTTTCAGGATCCAGCGCGCCGTTTTCGACGATCTCTTCGACTTCAGCCACCGTCACCTTGCCGCACATCGCGACCACGGGGTTGAAATTGCGCGCGGTCTTCCGATACACCAGATTGCCCTGCTTGTCCGCTTTCCATGCCTTGACCAGCGAGACATCCGAGCGAATCGAGCGCTCCATCACGTACTCCTTGCCACCCCAGACGCCGTCGAACTTCTGTGTCGGCTTGCCTTCGGCAACGATCGTGCCGAAACCGGTGCGTGCATAGAACGCCGGAATGCCCGCGCCGCCGGCACGCATGCGCTCCGCCAGCGTGCCCTGCGGCGTGAACTCCAGCTCGAGTTCGCCCGCCAGATACTGCCGCTCGAATTCCTTGTTCTCGCCCACGTACGACGAGATCATCTTGCCGATCTGCCGCGTCGCCAGCAGCAAGCCCAGGCCGGCGCCGTCGACACCGGCGTTATTGCTGACGCATGTGAGATTCCTGGCGCCAGTGTCACGCAACGCCACGATCAGCGCTTCGGGAATACCGCACAGGCCGAAGCCGCCGACGGCCACGATCTGCCCGTCTCGAACCACATCAGCCAGCGCCATGGCGGCCGAGGGATATATCTTGTTCATCGATTTCTCCGCTGATTACACGGCAGAGTTTAGGTGATCGCTGCGCGCACTGAATCCGGCCAAGGTGCCGACTTGCCAACAGCGTAGTCGTACCAGACGATCACCGTGCGTCCGGTGGCATAAACCACGCCGGGTTCGTCCTTCTTCTCGATCTTCAGTGACATTTCCACACTCGAGCGCCCGACGCGCGTCACGATCTGGGTCACGACCGCCGTGCCCGGATAGGTCATCGCCTTCAGAAAATCGCACGCCGCATGTGCCAGGATTGGCGCTTCACCGACCGGCAATGTCGGAAACCCGAAGTGCGCAAACCACTGAATACGCGCCTCTTCCATCAATCGGAAGTACATCAGATTGTTCAGATGAGACATAGCGTCCATGTCTCCCCAGCGCAGCGGAACCTCAACCACGAACTCTTTCACGCGATCATCCAGTTCGAATATTCAGGCGCAATTCAGAACGATTAAGGATTATCCCAAAGACTTATCGCAGCGGCTGAATCACGATGCGAGCGTCATTCCTCGCAAAGAGACGTTTCAAATGAATCGTGATTCCACCCGCAAAGCCACGCTGGTCGCGTCGCCTTTCTGTGACGGCCACGCAAGCGCTCGCACGGGAACGGCGAACCGATAACACACCTTATAAAGATAGGAAAACCGATGCTATCGAAATCTCGCGCGACATCATCATCGAGCAATTTGTTCCGACTTGTCGCCCCTGTTTTGCTGGCATGCGCAGCCGCTTTGGCGTCGGCGCAATCCGGCAACGTGGCGGCGCGTTCCAGCGAGTGCACAGCGAGCACAGAAATGCACCGCGCGATCGAGGCCGACTTCTATGCGTGTCTCTTAAGAGGTCTCACCCAAGGCTCGCATCACGCAACTGTCGAAGACGAGTGCGCGTCCAAATACATCGCGGCACTTGAGACAGACCAAAACGCCGCCGCGGACCCGCCGTTGGACGCCGAGTTCCGCAACGACTCGTGGTGGGTCGAATACTGACAATGCAACCAGTCTGCATGGACGCGAGGCTGTCTCAATTACTTGCCGCGCGAATTCAGAAAAATTAAGGACTGGCCCAAAGACCAAACGCAGCGGATGGAACACGATTGACGCCTCGATCAACCTACAAGGAGAACGACATGTTTCGTCTTCCAGCACTGCTCACTTCCGCAATGGCATGCGCGATGTTAGCCACGCCGGTAGTTGCCGATGATAGTCGGCACGGCCGCACCTGTGCCGCCCAGGCGAAAGGGCTGTATGGGTTTCACTGCCACGGAAGCGCATACAACGGTGTCGCGTTCGACCAGGTGACATTCGTCGGTACTGTCGAAGGCAATGCAAGAGGCTTTTACGAAGGTTACGGAACGTTCAACTCGGATCTAGGCAGTGTCGATACGCATATCGCTGGTCAAGCCACGTTCGGACGAAACTGTTTCGGCCGCATCGTTTACACCACGAATGAAATCGTGCTTCCAGGCGGCGGCACGATTCCTCTACCTCCGGCAATGTTCGATTTCATCGCGGTGGACGACAGCAAAGAGATTCTTGGCAGCGGTGTAGCGCCAGGCATGACCGGCGACTTTGTTCCCCGCCTGACTTGCCGGCTGGTGCGGATTCGTTAGCCAGGCACCGGAATCCAGTCAACATGATTCGCAGGTTGGTGCTAGGCGGCTGCGGCGCAGTGATTGCGCTCGCGGCCGCTCTTCAATTGGCGGACACTGGGGCTCCCAGTCCAAGCGCGCCACAGGTTCAACTCGCCGATCGCGCCGAGTCGCGGTCACCCTCCTATCCGCCGGCGATGGGCGGGCCGGACATCGTGCAGCAAGCACCACAGACAGCCGCCGAGCGTCGCAACGAAATCATCGACAGCACAGACCTGTATGCCGCAGTGTCGAAGATCACTGTTCAGAGTCCGACGATCGACAAGCTCGCTGCATCGGAAGCGCTGTTGGCGTGCGCCGACTTCCGGCTCAGACGCAATCGCGCGTCAGAAGAGCAAGCGGCAGCGCAGGCGCTTGCTGAACGGTGCATGGGCATTCGGCGGAACATGCGACGCAACGAGGCGGTCGAGAAGGCGATCGAGTTACGCGCGTCGGCCGAAGATGACCGGTCCCCGCTCGGTCGCCTCGCTTTGCTTTCGCGCCAGTCCGGTGCCGGCAAAGCCCGATGGCACGACGCTGAGATCACGCTTGTCAATGAAGCGCTGCGGTCGGGCGACCTCGTGCTGGTGACTGAAGCAATTCGTGCCTTGCAGGTGCAACTCGACGATGGTCTATCGGATGCAAGGATGCGAACAGAAGCATTTGAGCGCGCCGCGGATTTGTTCGTGCTGCTCAAGGACAATCAGCGAACAGTTTTCGACGCCCTGGTTGACTGCGCAAACCTCAGTCGGTGCAGCGGACGCTTCCGCGCCAACCATGGCAGTACGCTGGAAGGCATCCGCGAGCGATCTCAAATGCAGCGCTTGACTGAGCAATACCGTCTCGCACTGCAACGCGGGAAAACTACGGAAGAATTACTGGCGATACGATAGGACTCAATAGGCCTCCACGTGAAAGGGCCTCGGAGCATGAAACCGTGATTCTGATCGTCGGTGCAACAGGTTTCTTGGGTCAAAAAACCGCGCGTCTATTGCTCGCCGAGGGGCATCAGGTCCGCGCAGTGACGCGTGTGGCGGAGCGAGCAAGCGATCTAGCGCAGCAAGGCGCCGAAGTTGTCGTGGGCGATCTAATCGATCCCGATTCGCTCGCTCGCGCGTGCCGCGGCGTTGATCGCGTGCTGGCCGCGGCGCATTCATTTCTGGGAAGAGGCCGGTACCGGTCAGAAGCGGTTGACGACCGCAGTCATCGAGCGCTGATCGATGCCGCGCGCGGGCAAGGCGTCAAGCGCTTCGTCTACACCTCAGCGCTCGGCGCCTCACCGAATCATCCAATCGACTTTTTTCGCACCAAATACGCGATCGAGCAATATCTGCAAGCGAGCGGGCTTGAACACGTGATCCTGCGCCCTTCGGCGTTTATGGAGTGCCACGCGCACCTCTTCAACGGCAAATCGATTCTCGAAAAAGGTCGCACTCGACTGTTAGGCAGCGGCACCAAGCGACGCAACTTCGTTGCTGCAAGCGATGTAGCGCAGCTGGCAGCGTCGGTACTGACGGCACCCGTCATTCGGCATCGCATTATCGAGATCGGCGGGCCGGGTAATTTCAGCAACAACGAAGTCGCGGAGCTCTATGCGAGAACGGCTGGCATCGAACCGCGAATCAGTCATCTGCCGCGCGTGCTGGTTGGCATGTTGGCACGAATTGCACAACCGATTCATCCGGGAATTAGTCGCGTGATGCGTATTTCGAGCTTGCCGGATGATGCGTTTTCAGAAACGTTCGATTCGGCGAACTTGTTGCGTGAATACCCGATGCGATTGACAAGTCTGCAGGAGTTTGTTCGAGACCAAGTTGCGCAGCGGCGTCATCGTCCCGACTCGTCGCGTAGTGCCCATGAAACGACTTGATCGAACGACATAGCCGCGCCCAAATCCCATTCGAATTGAAATAGCCGCTCGCCCAATGCCTGACGGGCAGCGTCAAGTACAGGCTTGTCAAGGGTCGGATCATCGGGAGGCAGTGTGCGCTCGTGTGAATCAAAGCGCGATGCGGCGCCTAGGAGCCGTACGGCGCGGTCGGACCGATGGCGCGCGTTCTCCAGCCGGGCCAGCAAACGCAGTTGTTGCGCTCCATCACCGATCCGAGCCTGATCCCGGGTTATTGCCAAAGCCGCCTTCAGGTGACGGATCGCCTCAATCGGCGCGCCTTGAACGAGCGCAATTTCTGCCAGCTTGTGAAGACTTCGCGAGGCTCGATAGTCATCTCCAAGGTCGCGATCAATGCTTAACACCTCTTCCGTAAGTTCGCGTGCCTCCTCGTAATTGCCGTTGCGCAGAGCGATAGTGGCCAGATACCTGGACGATGTGCTTACGCCCCAGTGGTCTCCCAAGACGAAGAACCGCGCGCGACCCTCGCTCAGCACTCGCTTCGTAAGTTCCTCATCGCCTCGCGTAAGTTCCAGGACCACGCCCATGTAGCTCGTGGCAAGAGCTACACCCCACAAGTCGTCAAGCCTTTGAAAGCATTCGAGACTTTCCTTCATCAAGTCTCGTGCGGAATGCTGCTGCTGAATCGCCAACGGCACCGCTTGATGAAAGAGCGCGAACGCCAGCCCTCTCACGTTCTTTGCCGCTCGCCAAAGCTCTACGCTTCGGCAAGCAAACTCAATACCTTGCTTTATATCCCCCGCGTAGGTCGCCAAACGCGCGGCCCCGGACCATGCTTGTGCCTCTAGCTCCCTATGCTGGCGCGCGCCCGATAGTGCCAGTGCTTCGTTTAGCCAGCGTCGTCCTTCGCTGTAATGACTTCCGAAATACCACATCCAAGGAAGCGCTGCTGCGAGCCGCAGCGCGTCCGCCGCATCGGCTCGCTCCCGGATCAACCACGTTAACGCGGCACGAAGATTGTTGTGTTCAGCCTGCAATTGTGCAAGCCACGGCTTGCGCTGTGCACCGGTCAGCTGCGGCTCTGCCCGTTCGGCGAGCGCCGTGAAGTGTTTCGCATGCCGCTGCCGAACATCGTTCAATTCGCCACTGGCTTGGAGTTTCTCCAGCGCGTACTCGCGCACGGTTTCGAGCATCGCAAAGCGCGGTTCGCCATTGATGTCCTCGATCCGCTGCACCAGGCTCTGGTCAACAAGCGATGACAAAATATCGAGCACACTGTCCGGCAGATCGTCCGCACCCGCAACGGTCTCCGCCGCGTCCAGACTCCAGCCGCCGGCGAAGACAGATAGCCGGCGAAAAAGCGCTCGCTCGCCAGCGTCCAGCAGATCGTGGCTCCAAGCGATTGCATTGCGCAGCGTCTTCTGCCGCTCCGGCAAGTTGCTTGGGCCGGTCTTGAGCAGCTCTAAGCGGTGATTCAAACGGGTCAACAGCGCATGCGGTGTCAGGACTCTGAGGCGCGCAGCAGCGAGCTCGATTGCAAGCGGCAAGCCATCCAAGCGGCGGCAGATCTCGGCGACGCTATGCATCTCGTGCTCGGAGGGGCCGATATCTTGCCCTGCCGCTTGCGCGCGCTCGACGAAAAGACGTACTGCAGCGGATTCAAGGATGCGCCTGTCCGTGGTCTGCCTCTCCGGCAGCGCGAGCGGCGGCACGACCACATCGTGCTCCGCCGGCAACTTCAGCACCGAGCGGCTTGTGATCAGCACTTTCAGTCGCGGACACGCATCCAGCAGCGCCGCAACCAGAGCGGCCGACCTCGCGACGTGCTCGTAATTGTCGAGCGTCAACAGGACCTGGCGTTCGCGCAAAAAGCCGATCAGCAAGTGCTCAACCGACCGGCTGTCGGCTTCTTGGATGCCCAATACGGCGCCAATCGCGGATGGCACCTGTGCGACGTCGCGCACAGGAGCGAGCATCACGATGTAGCTGCCGTCGGCAAAGTCATGCGAAAGCTCGCCGGTGACATGCAGGCCAAGGCGGGTTTTGCCTGACCCACCCGGGCCGGTCAGCGTAACCAGCCGCACGTCGTCGCGCCGCATCAGAGCGCAGATCGATGCTGTCATTGATTCGCGCCCGATTAAAGATGTTGGGGGCGATGGCAATCGATGTGCTACGGCGCTACGTGTCGCTGGCGCCGCTTGGCCATCATTCCCTTGGTTCGCCAAGACTGCATCCGGAGTGAGTGCAAATCGATAACCGCGACCGGATACCGTAACGATTGAATCGGCGCCGAGAACCTTGCGCAAGGTCATTACATGAACCTGCAGATTGTTCTCTTCGACGATCAAACCGGGCCACACCACGTCCATTAGCTCTTGCTTCGGGACAACGCGATCGCGCCGCTCGATTAGAGCTGCAAGTAAATCAAAGGCGCGTCCGCCGAGCTTGGCCAGATGCCCATCGGCGAACAGAACGCGCGCGTGCGGATCGACGCTGATCTGGCCTTCTCGGAATGTCAACTCGCGCTGGGACACATCCATCGCATCCGCCCTAAACTCTGCTGCGCGATCTCTACGCCCAACGAACGCCGGATCACGCCACCGACATCCCATCGTCGGCGGCGATGATCGCGCCGTTGATGAACTGCGATTCATCGGCCACCAGCAACAACAGCACGCCGTCCAGTTCATCCGCAGTGCCGACTCTCTTCCGCGGCAAAAGCTCGAGCAGCTTCGCACCGCGCTCGGTGTCCCACACCGCCTCATTCATTTCGGTGCGGATATAACCCGGGCAGATGGCATTGACGTTGATGCCATAGCGGCCCCACTCGACCGCCTGCGCGCGCGTCATGTGAATCACCGCGGCCTTGGTCATGCAATAGACGCCGAGGCCCGATAACACGCGCGTGCCGGCGATCGAAGCAATGTTGACGATGCGGCCACGCAGACCTTGCTGCTGCTTCGAGCGCGCGATCATCTGTTGTGCCACCGCCTGCGCCACAAAAAACGCACCTTTTACGTTGGTGTCGAACATGAAGTCGTAATCGACCGGCGCCACCTCGGTCAGCCGCTGCGCTGTCGACACGCCGGAGTTGTTGACAAGGATATCGATCGGCCCGACTTCACGCTCGGTTTGCTCGACCGCGGCCCGGATCGAGTCTTGCTCGGTCACGTCGAGTGAAACGACATGCGCGGCGCCGCCGGCCGCTTCGATTTCCGCGCGTAAATCCTTTAGGCGTTCAACGCGGCGTGCAGCCAACACGGTCAGCGCGCCGTTAGCCGCGAGGACGCGTGCGAAGCGCGCGCCGAGGCCGCTGCTGGCGCCGGTGACCAGCGCTACCTTCTCTTTTAGATTGGTTCGCATCGTGCGGCGATGATCGCATATCGCTCCTACAATTCTGCAAACCGAAACGGGATAAACCTATGGCCGACACACCTGCGCAGCGCGAATCGATGGAATATGACCTCGTCATCGTCGGCGGTGGGCCGGCGGGGCTGGCCGCCGCGATTCGGTTAAAGCAGCTCGCCGCCGAGCGCAACCGAGAGGTCAGTGTGTGCGTGCTCGAAAAAGGCTCTGAGATTGGCGCGCACATTTTGTCGGGTGCGGTTATCGATCCGGTTGCACTGACCGAACTGTTTCCCGATTGGAAGAATCGTGGCGCGCCCTTGGAGACGCCGGTCGGTGATGAGCGCTTTTTGTTCTTGACCGAAACGGCCGCGCGCGAAGTGCCGCACCGATGGTTGCCGGCACCGTTCAAAAATCACGGCTTTTACGTCGGCAGTCTTGGCAATCTGGTGCGATGGCTCGGCGAGCAGGCTGAATCGCTCGGCGTCGAAATCTTTCCCGGTTTCGCGGCAGCCGAGGTGTTGTACGACGACGCCGGGGCGGTTAAGGGCGTTGCCACCGGCAACATGGGCGTGGGCCGCGATGGCAAACCGACCGGGAATTTTCAGCCAGGTGTCGAACTGCACGGCAGGTACACGTTGTTCGCCGAGGGCGCGCGCGGCAACCTGGCGCGCCAGCTTGCACCTCGCTTCAAGTTGAACGACGGACGCGACCCACAGACGTGGGGCATCGGCATCAAGGAAATGTGGGAGGTCGACGCTGCGAAATTCAAAGCGGGGCTTGTGCTTCACAGTGGCGGCTGGCCGCTCGATAACGGCACTTACGGCGGCGGCTGGATGTATCACTTCGGCGAGAACCTGGTGTCCGTTGGACTTGTCGTCGGACTGGGTTACACGAATCCCTACCTGTCGCCGTTTGATGAATTTCAACGCTACAAGACCCATCCTGCGATACGCACGTACCTAGAAGGGGGTAAGCGTCTCGAATACGGCTCGCGTGCGATCAACGCGAGCGGCCTGCAGTCGCTGCCGAAGCTCGTCTTCCCCGGTGGCGCACTGATCGGCTGCGATGCCGGATTTCTGAATGCACCGCGCATCAAGGGCAGCCACGCGGCGGTCAAGAGCGGAATGCTCGCTGCGGAAGCGGTGTTCGAGGCGCTGGCTGCCGACCGGCAGCGGGACGAGTTGAGCGCTTATCCGGAGGCGTTTGAGAAAAGCTGGCTGCATGATGAATTGCATCGCGCGCGCAACTTCAAGCCGTGGCTCGACAAGGGCCTGATCATCGGCTCGCTGATGTTCGGCATCGATCAGATCGTGTTTCGCGGCAAGGCGCCGTGGACGCTACACCGCAGGTTCGCTGATCACGAAAAGCTAAAGCCTGCGGCCGAGTGCGAGCCGATCGCGTATCCGAAGCCCGACGGCAGATTGACATTCGACCGGCTGTCATCGGTATACCTGTCGAACACCAATCATGAGGAGAATCAGCCGGCGCACCTGACGCTGAAAGATCCGTCAGTGCCGACCGCGATCAATTTGCCGAAATACGCCGGACCCGAGCAGCGCTACTGCCCCGCCGCCGTTTATGAGTTTGTGAAAGACGCCGATGGCAATGAGCGCCTGCAGATCAACTTCCAGAACTGCGTGCATTGCAAGACGTGTGACATCAAGGACCCGACACAGAACATCGTGTGGGTGAC
>JBGTEW010000076.1:0-1780 GCA_041747615.1 Burkholderiaceae bacterium
GGCGCCTGCGCGTGCCAGCTGTTCGGCGATCGCGCGGCCGATGCCGCGCGAGGCACCGGTGACCAGCGCAACTTCGCCCAGCAGGCAATCGCCAGCGAAAACATTCATGCGTTTATCGCCGATAGCGTCGATTCGAGCATCGCGGCGTCATTGATCGAAAAACTCTCGAGCTCCGGCGCGATTCGTTTGGTCAGTCCGGACAGCACCCGTCCGGGGCCGCATTCGACCACGTGTGTCACTCCATCGTCGGCCATTTTCCGAATCGTCGCGGCCCAACGTACAGGGCTCGCGGCCTGGCGCGCCAGCGCATCGGCGATGCGGCCGGGTTCTGACTCGATCGCGACATCGACGTTGTTGATCAGATCAATGCGCGGCCTGTTCAGCACCGCGTGCGCCAGGCGTTCGCGCAGGCGTTCGCGGGCGGGTTGCAGCAGCGATGAATGAAACGGTGCCGATACCGGAAGCAGGACCGCGCGCTTCGCGCCCAGGCGTTTCGCAACCTCGCACGCGCGCTCGACTGCGAGCCGGTGCCCGGCGATCACGATCTGCGCGGGGGCATTGAAGTTCACCGGTTCGACAGTCTCGCCCTGCATCGCTTCGCTGCATGCCTGCCGGACGCCCTGGTCGGACAGGCCGAGAATCGCGGCCATCGCGCCAGCGCCGACCGGTACCGCGTCCTGCATCGCCTGCGCGCGGAACCGGACCAGGCGCACCGCATCGTCGAGTTCGAGCACGCCGGCGACGACCAGCGCCGTGTACTCACCCAAACTGTGACCGGCGACGATCGCGGGTTCGACACCGCCCGCCGCTCGCCATGCCGCGTAGATCGCATAGCTGGCAGTTAAAAGTGCCGGCTGCGTGTTGACCGTCAGATTGAGCTCTTCCGCGGGGCCGTGGGCGATCAGCGCGCCGATGTCCTGGCCGAGCGCGCTCGATGCACGCGTGACCATCGACTGAACCGCAGCGTTATCGCGCAACGAATCGAGCATGCCGACCGACTGCGAACCCTGCCCGGGAAATACGAACGCGAGTTTCATTACCAGCGAAGCAACACCGAGCCCCAGGTGAACCCACCGCCAACACCTTGCAGCATCACATGCTGGCCGCTCTTGATGCGGCCGTCGCGCACTGCCAGGTCCAGCGCCAGCGGCACCGACGCCGCCGATGTATTGCCGTGACGGTCGACCGTCGTCACCATCTTCTCTTCCGGCACTCCGACCCGCTTTGCAATCGCATTCAGGATTCGCACGTTGGCTTGATGCGGGATCAGCCAGTCGAGTTGCGCAACGTCGAGTCCAGCCTGATTCAGCACGCTGATCGCGGACGCTCCGAGGACATTGACGGCTAGCTTGAACACGGCCGGCCCGTCCATCGTCAGATACGGGTGACCTTCGACCTTACCCTGAGCCACGCGACCCGCGGTGCACAGCACACCCGCCTGCGACCCGTCGGCCTTCAGCTCGGAGGCCAGTATTCCTGGCTCGCTCGATACTTCGACCACTGCCGCTCCGGCCCCATCGCCAAAAAGCACGCATGTGGTGCGATCGTTCCAGTCGAGAATGCGCGAGAACAATTCGGCGCCGATCACCAGCGCGCGCTGATTCATGCCGCCGCGAATCAGCGCGTCTGCCACCACGAGCCCGTAGACGAAACCGCTGCATACCGCCTGCAGATCGAATGCGGTCGATCCCCCCGCACCGAGCTGCGCCTGGATCAGGCATGCAGTACTCGGGAAGATCTGATCCGGAGTCGACGTTGCCACGATGATCAGATCGACGTC
>JBGTEW010000077.1:0-4417 GCA_041747615.1 Burkholderiaceae bacterium
TCGATTCGTTGCTGACGTAGAACACATTCGGGTGCAGCACTGTCTTCGACTTGTTGATGTACTGCACGAACCCCTTGACGCCGCCGGAAAACGCAAAGTCCTCTTCCTTGGCGTTGCGCTGGTCGATCAGCTTGATGTGCACGCCGTTGTTCAGGAACGACAGTTCGCGCAGCCGCTTTGACAGCACGTCGTAGTGAAAGTCGACATTGGTGAAGATCGTGCCGTCAGGCAGAAAGTGCACCTCTGTACCGCGACGGTCGGTCGGGCCCGTCACCTTCATCGGCGACGCTTCGACCGGACCGTCATCGGTCTGCACTGTCTGCACGATCCTGTCCTGCACGTCACCCTGTCGGAACTCGAGGTAGTGCATCTGGCCGCCGCGCCGGATCGTCAGGCGCAGCCACTCCGACAGCGCGTTCACGCAGGACACGCCCACCCCGTGCAGTCCGCCCGAGACCTTGTAGCTGTTCTGATTGAACTTGCCGCCGGCGTGCAGCTCGGTGAGCGCGATCTCGGCCGCCGAGCGCTTCGGCTCGTGCTTGTCGTCGAACTTGATCCCGGTCGGAATGCCGCGGCCGTTGTCGACCACCGATATCGAATTGTCGGTATGGATCGTGACGATGATGTCGTCGCAGTATCCCGCCAGCGCTTCGTCGACCGCGTTGTCGACCACCTCAAACACCATGTGGTGCAGCCCGGTGCCGTCGTGCGTGTCGCCGATATACATGCCCGGCCGCTTGCGCACCGCCTCCAGACCCTCCAGGATCTGGATGCTGCTGACGCCGTAATCCGCCCTGCCGTCAAGCTGGGGCTGATTCGTCGAAAATGGCACTGCTGACATGAGGCTCCTGCGTTCGCTAGATGCGCATCGGCATCACGACGTACTTGAACTTGTCGGAATCCGGCATCGTGATCAGCGCACTGCCGAGCGCGTCGCCGAGCGAAAAGCTGATCTGGTCATTCTTCAGATTGGCCAGCACATCAAGTAGATAGTTGACGTTGAACCCAATATCAAGAGCGTCACCGTCGTAATTGATCTCCAATTCCTCCTGCGCGTCCTCCTGATCGGCGTTGGTTGAATTGATCTTCAGACTGCCGTTGCCCAGCACCATCCGCACGCCCTTGAACTTATCGGTCGTCAGAATCGCCGCCCGTTGCAAGGCGTGCATCAGGTCCTCACGGCTGATCGCGAATACCTTCGTATTGGCGGACGGCACGACGCGCTGATAGTCGGGAAACTTACCCTCGACCAGCTTGGAAATCAGCTCGATGTCTGCAAAGCTGAACTTGGCCTGGTTCGCCGCCATCTGCACTCGTACCAGGTCTTCGGTGTCCGGCAGCAGCCGCGCCAGCTCGAGGATCGTCTTGCGTGGCACGATCGCTTCGATCTTGTTCGATGCATCGGCTTTGCTGACCTCTGCCAGCGCAAGGCGATGGCCATCGGTAGCCACCGCGCGCACCGTCGTGCCGTCAACCACCAGCAGCATGCCGTTCAGGTAGTAGCGGATATCCTGCTGCGCCATCGCGAAATGCACCATTCCGAGCAGATACTTCAGCGTTGCGGCGGGCAGCGAAAAATCGGCGGTGAACTCGGCTTGCGCGACGGTTGGAAATTCTTCGGCCGCCAGGGTTTGCAGGTTGAACCTGCTGCGACCGCTGGCGACTGCCATTTTCTTGTTGGCGAGCGACATCTGCACGTCGGCATCGGGCAGAGCGCGCAGTATGTCGACCAGCTTGCGGGCGGCGATCGTGGTTGCAGCTGTTTCCTTTCCGGCACCGATGTCGGCGCTGGTCTGAATTTGGATCTCGAGATCGGTAGCGGTGAACGAAACCTTCTCACCGTCCTTGCGCACCAGGATGTTGCCCAGAATCGGCAAGGTCTGACGCCGCTCAACGATCCCGCTGACGATCTGCAACGGTTTTAGCAACGCATCACGACTGGCTTTGACGAGTTGCATTCTCTAGATCCTTTTAATCTTCATAGTAGTAAGTAGCTAGTAGTAAAGCGGCATCCGGATGGGGACAAGCCGAACGAACGCCACTGCATCAAGCACTTGCGCCCCTCGCATTGCTGTGGACAAGCCATCTGCATGCATGTGCGATCGCTGTGGACGGAAAGGACAACTTTGCCGCACTCATCTCGTCGTCCTCATCTATCCCCAGCCGATACACATCTGTCCACAGCTTTAGTTACCCTTTGAGCGTCTGCTCGAGCACATGCAGCGCGTGATTCATTTCCGGATTCTTGGTCCGCTCGGCGCCGATCTTGCGTACCGCGTGCAGCACGGTGGTGTGATCCCGCCCGCCAAAAAGCTCGCCGATCTCCGGCAGACTCTTCTGCGTCAGCTCCTTGGCCAGGTACATCGCGACCTGCCTCGGGAACGCGATCGCGATCGGTCGTCGCTTGCTGTACATGTCGGCCACCTTGATCTTGTAAAAATCGGCGACCGTTCTCTGAATCAGGTCCACCGTTACCTGCGCCGTCGACGCCGACAGCAGATCCTTCAGCGCCTCGCGCGCAACTTCGACCGTGATCTGCCTTCCGTGGAACGATGAGTACGCCATGACCTTGCGCAACGCGCCTTCCAGCTCGCGCACATTGCTGCGCAGATTCTTGGCGATGAAAAATGCGACGTCTTCCTTCAGTTGCGCGCCTTCGATTTCTGCCTTTTTAAGCAGAATCGCGACTCGCATCTCGAGCTCGGGTGGCTCGATCGCGACCGTCAGCCCGGAGGCGAAGCGCGAGACCAGCCGGTCTTCCATATCCTTCAGTTCTTTCGGATAGGTGTCGCTGGTGATGATGATCTGCTTGCGGCCGGCAACCAGTGCCTCGAACGCGTAGAAGAACTCTTCCTGCGTGCGCGCCTTGCCGGCAAAAAACTGGATATCGTCGATCAGCAGCAGATCGAGCGAGTGGTAATAGCGCTTGAAATCGTCGAACGCCTTGCGCTGGTAGGCGCGCACCACATCGCTGACATACTGCTCGGCGTGGATGTAGCGCACCTTGGCTCCGCGTGCTCGCGCCAGAACGGCATTGCCCACCGCGTGAATCAAGTGTGTCTTGCCCAGCCCGACGCCGCCGTACAGGAACAACGGGTTGTACGAGCCGCCCGGATTCTCGGCAATCTGCATCGCCGCGGCGCGCGCCAGCTGGTTGGCCTTGCCCGTGACGAAGGTGTCGAACGTCAAGTTCGGGTTCAAGCGAGCGCGTTCCAGTTGCTCGGTGCCCGCGGCCGCGGGCGCTGCAGACGAATCCGAAGCGGTGCCGACCGCGGACGGCGCGCCGTCGTTGGCGGCGCCATTCAGCGGAAAGCGCACACTGGTATAGCCGCCTTCGACCGCAAACACGATGCTGACGGGACGCTGCATCACTTTGGCCACCGCGCCCGCTATCTGCTCAGAGAACTGCGAGCGAATCGCATCGAGCTTTAAGCGGTTGGGCGCACAAATCGTTAAGGTGGCGGTCGACTCGTTGAACTCGAGTGCCTTGAGCGGCTTGATCCAGGCGGAAAATTGTTGCGGCGTCAGCTCGCTTTCAAGAAGCCGCGAGCAGTCGTTCCAGAGATGCATCATTTACGTTAACGGCCCCGCGGCTATCTTTTTCTTTGAACTTGCGAAAGTGCTTTCGCCGGCGCAGATGCTATGCGCGTATCGGCATCGCTTTCGCCCGGTCGCCCGTCACTGCGAAGACGACGCAGCAGTGCAGACGAAGTGACGAATTCTACCTATCGCGGACAGGGTTATCCACAGCAGAAACGTATTTGTGACGAATCATTTGCTCGTTGCAGCGCGATGAACTTGGTATGCTCGATTTGAACAGCGGAGGCTTACTGCAAACAGCCCCCAAAGAGATTTGGAAGCAGCGCGTTGTGCAATGGCGCCGTTTTCCAGGCAATACGCTCGTGACATCCCGTTCGTTTGACAGCGATTCGCCGGATCGCGTCTAATGGTGCGCTTTTTCGCCTACGCGCAGAGAGTTTGATGGCCACTAAACGAACTTATCAACCTTCCAAGGTCAAGCGCGCTCGCACGCACGGATTTCTGGTGCGCATGAGATCTCGCGGCGGCCGTGCCGTCATAGCAGCACGCCGCGCCAAGGGTCGGCAGCGTCTCGCGGTCTGAGGTGGCCTTCCGGCTGCCCGGCTAGACGCTCCGGCGGCTTATGTTGCGCCGCCGCTTGTCGGTATTCAAAGGTGCTCGTGACGACAACACTTTCGCCCCGGCTCGCCGTCTCAGGACCGCCGCAGGCTTTGCATCGGTTGTGCATGCTCCAAAGGCGCGATCGATTCGAGTCGCGCGGCAGCTGCTATCCGTCAGCGCGGCGTGGTCTGAAGCGGGTACAGATATGAACGCACTCTGTCCGGTTCGCTTTGGCGTCACGGTCGCGCGCCGCCATGCGCGGCGTGCCGTGGATCGA
>JBGTEW010000078.1:0-3992 GCA_041747615.1 Burkholderiaceae bacterium
ACCTTCATGGTCGGGATAGTCGTTATCGCCCATGCGCCGCTGGCGAGCGCGCTGGGCCGCTGCGCCGAGCATGTCTATAGCTGCGAGCCGAACGCACGGCGTGAGCTGCGTGTGCTCGATGTCGACGCCGGCGCCGAGATCGCCCCGACAGTCGAGCGCGCGCGCGAACTGGTGCGCGAAGTCGACCGCGGCGAGGGCGTGTTGATACTGACCGATGCGTTTGGCGCGACTCCGGGCAACGTCGCCGCAAAGCTGGCCGATTCGGAACATGTGGCGGTGCTGGCAGGCGTCAATCTGCCGATGCTGCTCCGTGCTGTCTGCTATCGGGGCGGCCAGCTGGCGGATGTCACTGAGAAGGCGCTGGCAGGCGGGCAGCAGGGAATGCTGCAGATCGATTCGCAGCGATGATCAGCCGGGATTTCACGATCATCAACAAGCTCGGCCTGCACGCGCGCCCGTCGGCGCAATTGACGCAGATTGCAGGCCGCTTCGCGAGCGAAGTGTTCATCGCGAAAAACGGACGGCGAGTGAACGCCAAATCGATCATGGGCGTGATGATGCTCGCTGCCGGGCCGGGCGCGACGGTGACGGTAGACGCCGATGGCTCCGACGAACAACAGGCGATCGCCGCCATCGGCGCCTTGATTCAATCGGGTTTCGGCGAAACTCGCAGCGAAGAGCGTGGCTGATGGAGGATCGTGCCAGAAAGTCGCTGGTCGGAAGCGGAGTGACGCGCGGCATCGCGGTCGGCCGCGCGCATCTGCTTGCACCGTCCGAGCTCGACGTTCGCCAGTACTCGATCGAGCGGCGCGACGTACTGCATGAAATCGGACGACTGACCACTGCGTTCAACGTCGTGCGCGAAGAGCTGGAGGGACTGAAGGCCGGTATCGCGGCGAGTGCACCGAGCGAAGTGCGAGCGTTTCTCGATCTGCACCAGATGATCCTGGCCGACTCGCTTCTGTCCGAGGCACCGCGCGATCTGATCAGAGGCCAGCTGATCAATGCCGAATGGGCACTGACGATTCAGCTCGAAGCGCTGGTCAAGCAGTTCGACGCGATCGACGATGAGTATCTCCGGGGGCGGTCGACCGATGTCAGGCAGGTCGTCGAACGAGTCGTCAACGCGCTGGCCGAAGGGCGGCCGACACGTGTCGCGATTCCGAAACCGCTGGCGCCCGGCGAGCGGCTGGTGCTGATCGCGCAGGACCTTGCGCCGGCCGATGTGTTGCATTTGAGAGATCGCGCCGATATCGATCTGGCCGGCTTTGTCACCGAGTTCGGCGGCCCGACCTCGCACACGGCCATTTTGGCGCGCAGCCTGGGCCTGCCGGCGGTTGTTGGAGCCGAAGGTGCTCGCAGCGTTATCGAGGAAGGCGACCTCGTGGTGATCGACGCCGACTTCGACGCCGTGATCATCAATCCAAGCGACGAGGAGCTGGTCGAGTTTGGCCAGCGTGTGCGCGACGAAGGCGAGCATCGCGCGCAGCTGCGCAAACTCAGGGGCCGGATCTCGCGCACCCGGGACGGCATTGCGATCGAACTGCAGGCCAATATCGAACTGCCGGAGGACGCGCGCGACGCGCTGGAAGCGGGCGCCGATGGCATCGGGCTGTTTCGCTCGGAGTTCCTGTTCATGGATCGCGATGAACTGCCGACTGAGGACGAGCAGTACGAGGCGTATTCCAAAGTCTCGCGCGCGATGAAGGGCAAGCCGGTGGTGATTCGCACGCTGGACATTGGCGCCGACAAGGTGCTGAACGAAGCCGCGCGCGAAGGCCTGGGCATGAGCCGTGGTGCACCGCGCCCCGAAAGCAATCCTGCCCTCGGTCTGCGTGCGATTCGCTACTGCCTGGCGTATCCGGATCTGTTTCTAACCCAACTGCGCGCCATTTTGCGCGCATCCGAAGTCGGCACCGTGCGCATCCTGGTGCCGATGCTCAGCCACGCTTATGAAATCGAGCAGACGCTGGCGTTTGTTGGGCGAGCGAAAGAACAGTTGAAAGAGCGCAAGCAGAAGTACGATGGGCGCGTGCAACTCGGCGGCATGGTCGAAGTGCCTGCCGCCGCGCTGTCGGTGCCCCAGATGTGCAAGCGGCTGAAGTTTCTCTCGATCGGCACCAACGATCTGATCCAATACACGCTGGCGATCGACCGAGCGGATTCCAGTGTCGCGCATTTGTACGATCATCTGCATCCAGCCGTGCTGCACTTGATCGCGCACGCAATCAAGGGATGCACCAGGGCGCGGGTGCCGATTTCTGTGTGTGGCGAGCTGGCAGGCGAGCTCGAGATGACCGAAGTGCTGCTCGGCATGGGACTGCGCCAGTACTCGATGCACCCTTCGCAGATCCTGCCGGTCAAAGAGCGGCTGTTCAACCTGTCGACGAAGGATGCAGCGCGGCTGACCGCACGGGTGCTCCGCGAGTCCGATCCGGTCAAGATCAAGGCGGCGCTGGTGCGCGCTGCCCATCGCAACCCTCACTAGTAAGGCCCGTCAGCCAACCAGCGCTCGATCTGCGGCAGCCGGTCGTTGCCCCAGAATACTTCTCCATCGACGACGATCGTCGGCGCACCGAAGATGCCGGCAGCGATCGCTTGATCAACGTCCGTTTTAAGACGCTCCTTGACTTCAGTTTGCTGCACGCCCGCGGTGAGTTCGGCCGCGTCGATGCCGACGCTGCGAGCCACCTCGAGAATGACGTCGGCGTCCGAAATATTGCGATCTTCGGCAAAGAAGGCACGGAAGGTCGCGTGCACGAATGGTGCAACAAGCGTCGGCCGATGCATTTTCAGCCACAGCACGGCGCGCGCGGCGGTAACAGTTCCCACCGGAAACTTGCTCGGGTATTGAAACGGTACGCCGGCATAGCGAGCCGAGCGCGCGAAGTCATGAATCGCGTAACCGGCCTTTGGCGACACCAGTTCAGTCAGCGGTGCACCGCCGGTCGCTTTGAAGATCGGGCCCAGCAAGATCGGCCTGTAGTCGACGGTGCGGCCGTAGCGCGCGGCCAGCTCATCGATCTTCTCGGATGCGATGTAGGAGTACGGCGACGAGAAGTCGAAGTAGAACTGGATCGTGTCGGCCATCGGTGTTCCCGTCAGGTGAGCTGTGCGTAATGCATGCGCGTGCGGTACATCATTTGTACGTTGACTTGCTGCGCGTGCGACTCGAACAGAACATTCAGCGAATTCAGCAGAGCCGGATGGCGCGGATCGCCCGGCGGCGGCAGGTACGACGCCGATCCTGCGAGTGCCAGAAGATCGTCCCGCGTGAGCTCGCGCGGATTATCAAAAGTTGCGACTTCCGCCCGTGACGGTGCGAAAAATCTCGCAATCGCATCGTCGTCGACATGTCGATGCGCGATTTTCGCGTAATCGAGGCCGTACGCGCGAAGCAGCGCCTCGTACCCGGCGAGGAACGCGCTGCCGGTCGATTGCCGATCGTTCCAGATCAATGCTGCCCAGCCGCCGGGCCGCAGAATGCGCCGCGCCTCAATCGCCGCCCGAGGCACGTCGAACCAGTGAAAAGCCTGTCCCGCAACCACCAGATCAGCTGATGCATCCGGCAGTGTGGTGTCCTCCGCAGTGCCGGCGACGCTGCGATACTTCTGATACGCACGCAGCTGCTGGTCACCGGCAGCGCGCATCTCTCGGCTCGGCTCGACGCCGATCACGGCATGGCCGGCCCGCAGAAACGGCTCGGCAGACAAGCCGGTACCGACGCCGACGTCGACGACCGTGCTGCCCGCTCGCAAGGCGCCGGCCGCGTGCAGGTGTTCAACCATCGCCTGCGGATACGTCGGCCGCCCTTTCGTGTAGGCGTCGGCGCGATTGTTGAAGCGCTCGGTCGATTGCATTACAGGTGTCGCGCAATCAGCAGGCGCTGGATATCGCTGGTGCCTTCGTAGATCTGACATACGCGCACGTCGCGGTAGATGCGCTCGACCGGGAAGTCCGCCACGTAGCCGTAGCCGCCGTGAATCTGGATC
>JBGTEW010000079.1:0-11386 GCA_041747615.1 Burkholderiaceae bacterium
GCCGGCTCGCGCATCGCGCGCCGCCCGCAGCGCCAGTTGCTGCGCCAGCAGTTCGTCGAACATCAGGCGACGCCAAGCCGGGTCGGTCCGCTGCTCGAGCGCAACTGCATCGGCGTCCGGAGGCGGGCGATGCAGGCGCTCGATCGATTCCTTCAGCCCTGCGAGCTGTTGATGCTTCAGCATGACGCCGGGCAGCACCTCTTCGATATCGACATCGCGCAACGCCCGATCGATTCTCTTGCGCAGCCACGGCTGCGGAACTCCTTCCGGCGATGGATAGACCGGCGTCAGCGCTCGTGGCAAAGGATCTGCCATATCGCTGGCGCGCACTCGCGGATGAATCATTTCATCACCGGCCAAGCCGCCGCGTACGAGGCCGAAAAGCCGCAGCCGACGGCCGACGGCCATCTGCTTGAGCTGCGATGAGTAGAAGTTCAGAAAGCGCAGCATCAGCTGGCCCGTGTCGTCTCGCACGGTGACTCGCAGCTGTCGCCGGCCGCGATAGACAACGTCCGCCGATATCACCTCGGCTTCCACCTGCGCTTCATTGCCGGCGACCAACTGGCCAATTGGAGTCACGCGCGTTTCGTCCTCATAGCGCAGCGGCAGGTGCAGCACAAAATCCCAGTCGGATTTCAGGCCCGCGCGCGCGAGCCGTGCTGAGATCGTGTTGCCCGGTGCTGCGGCCGACCTGCGAAGTTTGCCGGCCAACTAAAGAACCAGGATCGCTTCGACCTCGAACTGCGCGCCGCGCGGCAAACTGGCGACGCCGACAGTGGAGCGTGCCGGGTAAGGCTTCGGCACCATCTCGCCCATGATCGCGTTGGCCTTGGCAAACTGTCCCAGGTCGGTCAGAAACAGCGTGCATTTGACTGCGTTGGCCATTGATCCGCCGCTGGCCTTCGCCACCGCCGCCAGATTCCTGAATGCCTGCCGCACCTGCGTCTCGAAATCCAGACTCAAGTCACCGCTTGCCGGATCCAGACCAATCTGCCCGGAAGTGAACACCACCAAACCGGTCTTGACCGCTTGAGAGTAGGGACCTATCGCTGCCGGCGCGCCCGAGGTTGAGATGATTTCCTTGTCCATGCGCATCCCCGAAGTCAGTGACAAGCGTGCAGTCTAGCGGCGACACCACACCGTCCTCCTTTAGTCACGGGAAAACGGCTAGCATCCGCGCCCATGGAAAAGCGGGTCCGCTTTCAATCGGTGTGGCTACCCTGGGCGCTTCTGGCGCCGCAAGTGGCGGTGATAGGCATCTTCTTTTTCTGGCCCGCCGCGCAGGCATTGCTGCAGTCGCTGCAGATCCAGGATGCGTTTGGAGCCACGCGGGAGTTCGTCGGACTTGAAAACTTCCGTCGGCTGTTTGCCGACGAAACCTACATCGATTCTTTCAAGACAACCGCGCTTTTCTCGGTGCTGGTCGCGGGTTTCGGCATCACGATTGCACTGATACTGGCGGTTTTCGCCGACCGCGTCATTCGCGGCGCCGCCTACAAGACGCTGCTCGTGTGGCCCTATGCGGTCGCACCCGCAGTCGCCGGCGTGCTCTGGCTGTTCATGTTCGCACCCTCGATCGGCATCATTCCTTTTGCGCTGCGTGAAGTCGGGTACGACTGGAACCATCTGCTCAACGGCAATCATGCGATGGCACTGATCGTGATGGCTGCGGTGTGGAAGCAGATCAGCTACAACTTCCTGTTCTTCCTGGCCGGCCTGCAGTCGATTCCGAAATCGTTGATCGAGGCAGCCGCGATCGACGGCGCCGGTCCCTGGCGGCGCTTCTGGACGATCGTGTTTCCGCTGCTGTCGCCGGTGACGTTCTTCCTGCTGGTAATCAACATTGTCTATGCGTTTTTCGAGACGTTCGCGATCGTGGACGCATCGACACAGGGCGGGCCGGGCAAGGAAACGGCCATCCTCGTTTACAAGGTCTACTACGACGGCTTCAAGGGACTCGACCTCGGCAGCTCGGCGGCGCAGTCGGTCGTGCTGATGGCGATCGTGATCTCACTCACCGTGGTGCAGTTCAGGTACGTCGAGAAAAAGGTGCAGTACTGATGACGTGCGATCACCGATCACCGATCACCAATCATCGATGGTAGAACGCCGCCCTGTCCTGACCATTCTGACGCATGCGGTCCTGATTCTCGGCGTGTTGATCGTCGCGTTTCCGGTCTACGTGACGCTGGTCGCGTCGACGCATACGGCGCAGGCAATCGTGCAGGCACCGATGCCGCTGTTGCCGGGCGATCAGCTGGTGCAGAACTACATGGCCGCGCTGACCGGCAGCGATGCGGGCGCGGGCTCCGCAGCACCCGTCGGCCGCATGATGTTCGTCAGTCTGGTCAGCGCGTTGACGATCGCGATCGGAAAGATCGCGATTTCGCTGCTGTCTGCGTTCGCGATCGTCTACTTCCGCTTTCCGTTCCGCAATCTCTTTTTCTGGGCGATCTTCGTCACGTTGATGCTGCCGGTCGAGGTCCGCATCGGCCCGACCTACGAGGTTGTGTCCAATCTCGGCATGCTGAACACTTACGCAGGCCTGACGATTCCGCTGATCGCATCCGCAACGGCAACGTTCCTGTTCCGGCAGTTCTTTCTGACGGTGCCCGATGAACTTGCAGAAGCCGCCCGTATCGATGGCGCGGGGCCGATGCGCTTCTTCTGGGACATATTGCTGCCGCTGTCTCGCACGAGCATCGCCGCGCTGTTCGTGATCCAGTTCATTTACGGCTGGAACCAGTACTTGTGGCCGCTGCTCGTTACGACGCAGGAGGATATGTACCCGGTGGTGATGGGCATCAAGCGCATGATCGCCGGCGGCGATGCGGCCAATGACTGGAATCTGATCATGGCCACCGCGATCCTTGCGATGTTGCCGCCCGCCCTGGTCGTTCTGCTGATGCAGAAGTGGTTCGTCAAGGGTCTGGTGGAGACGGAGAAGTAGATGGCCGCGATCGAGCTGATCGACGTTCGCAAGAGCTACGGCACGATGCAGGTCGTGCACGGCATCGATGTGAGGGTTGCCGACAGCGAGTTCGTTGTGCTGGTCGGCCCGTCGGGCTGCGGCAAGTCGACACTGCTGCGAATGGTCGCCGGTCTCGAGGAGATCAGCGCCGGCACGATCCGGATCGGCGACCGCATCGTCAACGACCTCGAGCCGAAGGACCGCGACTGCGCCATGGTGTTTCAGAACTACGCGCTGTATCCGCACATGAGCGTGTACGACAACATGGCTTACGGACTCAGAATTCGCGGCCTCGCAAAAAGCGATATTGAGAAGCGCGTCAGTGATGCGGCCGCGATTCTCGAACTGAGCGAATTACTGCAACGGAAACCGCGCCAGCTATCGGGAGGCCAGCGGCAGCGAGTCGCGATGGGCCGCGCGATCGTGCGCGAACCGGCGGTGTTTCTGTTCGACGAGCCGCTGTCGAACCTGGATGCGAAGCTGCGAGTGCAAACGCGTCTGGAAATTCAGAAGCTGCACCGGCGCCTGAAAACGACCAGTTTGTACGTGACTCACGATCAAGTTGAAGCGATGACGCTCGCGCAGCGGATGATCGTGATGAACGCGGGGCGCGCCGAGCAGATCGGCACGCCAGATGACGTTTACTCGCGGCCCGCGACAACATTTGTCGCCAGCTTCATCGGTTCGCCGCCGATGAATCTGTTCCAAGGGCGTGTCACTGCTGACGGCAATTCGTTCGAAGCGCACGGTGTAACGATCAGACTGCCCGACACCACTGCAGCGCTGGCGGGGCGCGAGCTGATTCTCGGCATGCGCCCCGAGCACATGCGACTGGGCGGTGACAATTTTTCAATGGAAGTCGAAACCGTGGAAATGCTCGGCGCCGAGCATTTGATTCACGGCACCGTGGCAGGCCAGGACACAATCGTGCGCACGGGGCCGCATGACAATCCGGCACCGGGAACGCTGCTGCATTTGGGACTGGGGGCCGGATCGACGCACTGGTTCGATTCAGCTACGACTCAGCGCATCTCCGTGTAACGCTTTCGCTTAGAGCGACGGCCTTTACTACTCCTTACGCCGATGCTCGCAATTCGGCTTCGTGCAATCGCCGTACAGCGCAAGAGCATGGCCATGCAGTGTGAAGCCGCGCGCGGCAGCCACCTTGTGCTGGCGGCTTTCGATTTCGGCATCGACGAACTCTTCGACCCTGCCGCATGTCAGGCATACCAGGTGGTCGTGATGAGCGCCCTCGTTCAGCTCGAACATCGCGCGGCCGCCCTCGAAGTGATTCCGCGCCAGCAACCCCGCCTGCTCGAACTGCGTCAGCACGCGATAGACGGTCGCTAGGCCAACGTCGATATGTTCGGCTATCAGCGCCTTGTACACATCCTCCGCACTCATGTGCCGAACACCGAGCTCCTCCGAGCTGCGCTGAAAGATCTCGAGCACCTTCAGCCGCGGCAACGTGGCCTTTAGCCCGATGTTCTTCAGTTCGCTGGATGAGGGTGGAAGGCGGTTCGACATCAGGGTGGGACTGGGCGAGAAGCACGCCCTTCGCGCGCCATATGCACGGTTATCATACGAGCTTCCGCCGCGCTCTCTTCGTCTTCGCCATGATCCGACACCCGCTTTGCACTCTTGCCGCCTGCGCCGCGCTCGCCGGCTGCCAGACGATGTCCAGCGTCGGCTCCGGAATCTCATCCGGCGTCTCCTCCGTGACCGGCTGGGCTCCGACGTTCCTCGGCCCGTATCGCCCGGACGTTCACCAGGGCAACATCATCACGAAGGAGATGGTCGAGCAGTTGCGTCAGGGCATGACGCGCGAACAAGTGCGCTTCATGCTCGGCACGCCGCTTCTGACCAGCGAGTTTCACAAGGACCGCTGGGACTACCCGTATTACCTGAATCCGCGCAAGGGCGCGGTACAAAACCGCAGGCTTACGCTTTATTTCAAGGACAACAGGCTGGATAGCTTCAAATCGGACGAGATGCCGCAGGAAGCCATGGCCGACGTTCTGATTCTGGGCCCCAATGCACGCAAGAAGCCGCGAGAGGCGCCGCGGCAGCCCGAGAGAGCACCGGATATCCAGACGCCCGCGCCGGGGCGCGAGTTCACCAATTGAAGCTTGCGATTGCCGGGGCATCCGGCCGCATGGGCCGCATGCTGATCGAAGCGGCGCTGGACCGGCCCGAAGCAACGATCGTTGCAGCGTTTGACCGTGCTGATAGCCCGGCGATTGGCCAGGATTGCGGCGAGTTTGTCGGCCGTTCTACCGGCATCAGCGTCAGCCGCGATTTGTCGGGGCTGCAAAATGCCGAGGTTCTGATCGATTTCACACGTCCCGAGGCGACTCTCGAGCATCTGCGCGCATGCGTGGAGGCCGGCGTCAACATGGTAATCGGCACGACGGGCTTCGATGCGGCCGGCAAGGAAGCGATCAGCGCGGCCGCGCAGAAGATCGCGATCGTTTTTTCGCCGAACATGGGCGTCGGAGTCAACGCGATGTTCAAGCTGCTGGATGATGCCGCGCGGATTCTGAACGATGGGTACGACGTCGAAATCATCGAAGCGCATCACAAGCACAAGATCGATGCGCCATCCGGCACCGCGTTAAAAATGGGTGAGGTCGTTGCAAATGCGCGCGGCGAGGAACAGCTCGACCGAATTGCTGTTTATGCACGCCACGGCATGGTCGGCGAACGCAGGCCCGGCACGATCGGTTTTTCGAGCATCCGCGGCGGCGATGTGATCGGCGATCACACGGTGCTGTTCGCGGGCAGCGGCGAGCGGATCGAGATCACGCACAAGGCATCGAATCGAATGACGTATGCAGTCGGCAGCATGCGTGCGGCGCACTTTCTGACGGGCCGCCGCAGCGGCCTGTACGACATGTTCGACGTACTGAATATCAAGTGATGGAAACGACGGCGCTCGGGCTTTCACATTTCTGGTCGCAGGCCGATGCGGTCATCCGCGTGACCGCCTATGTGCTGCTGGCAATGTCGCTCGCGAGCTGGTTTCTGATCGTGTGGAAGACGTGGGCGTGGTTGCGGGTGCGCCGCGCCTCAAGGCAGCTCGAAAACTTCTGGACCGCCAGCTCGGTCGAGTCGGCCGTCGCGCAGTTAAAGCCGTATGACCGCGAGAACGTGTTTGTTCCGCTGGCGACGGGCGCGGCCGGGGCGGCATCGCATCCGGCCTCCGAAGGAAGTCTGGCGGCGCAGATCGACCGCTCCGAGCTGATCACACGCGCGCTGCGCCAGCGGATCAACGAAGCGGCGGGCAAGCTCGAATCCGGCCTGACGATTCTGGCGTCGGTCGGCAGTACGGCCCCGTTCGTGGGGTTGTTCGGCACTGTGTGGGGCATCTATCACGCGCTGATCAACATCGCACGCTCGGGCCAGATCGCGATCGACAAGGTGGCGGGCCCGGTCGGCGAGGCGCTGATCATGACCGCATTCGGACTGGTGGTCGCGATACCCGCGGTGCTCGCTTACAACGCGTTCACGCGCGTCAACCGCATGGTGCTGGGCCAGCTAGACGGTTTTGCGCACGATCTGCACGCGACGTTGACGATGGGTTCGCGCCTGCCGGCGGAGGCATAGCTGTGGCGTTCGGCGGATTTGAACGGCACAGCGGCCCATCGCAGCCGATGTCCGAGATCAACGTAACCCCGCTGGTCGACGTAATGCTCGTTTTACTGGTGATATTCATCATCACCGCACCGCTACTGTCGTACGCGATCAAGCTCGACCTGCCCAACGATCCGGCGACAGCAGCCGAGGTGCTTCCCACTACGATCAAGCTGTCGATCGATGCCGAGGGCAAGATTTATCTGGACACGGACGCGATCACCGACGATCAGCTGCGTGCACGCTTTGACGACGCGGCGAAGGCGACGCCGGCGCCCGAAGTACATCTGCGCGCCGACAAGGCAACGCGCTACGAGCGAATCGCGTTTGTGATGTCATCGGCACAGCAGGCCGGTTTGACCAAAATCGGTTTCGTTACCGACCCGGGCGGCGCGATCGAGGCCGCACCGCCCCGTTGATCAGGACGCGTCAAGCCAATCGAGCAGCGGCTGCCATTGCTCCCGGTCCCGCGTGAAGCGGCTCGCTGCAACGTCCCATAGCGTGAGCCCCTGCGCCGCCAGCTGCACGTAGATCTGCGTGTCGCGCAGGTAGCCGACCACGGGTATGCCGAGTCCATCGATAAAGCGGTGAAGCTGCTCCGCCGCGCGCGTGCGCTCATCGACCCGCATGCCGAGCACGGCCACTTTGCCGGACTCGCTCAACGTGCCGCGTTCTGCAAGCTTGGTTAGAAACGCCTGCGTTGCATAGATATCGAAGATCGAGGGTTGCACCGGAACGATCACGCGATCCGCAAGCTTCAGAACGTCCTTCAGGTCACCGCCGCGCAACCCGGCCGGCGTATCGAGCACCACGTGTGTCACCCCCTGCGGCGGCCTTGCCGGGTGTTTGTCGCTGCGATCCCAGGACTCGATCTGCGGCGCAGCCGCCGGACGAATCGCCAGCCACGCAACCGCGGACTGCTGCCGGTCCAGATCACCCAGCATCGTGCGATGCCCGCGGCTAGCGAAGTAGCCCGCCAGGTTGGTAGCGGCCGTGCTCTTGCCCGCGCCACCCTTGGGATTTGCGACCAGAACGATCATCAATTCAGTCTAGCCGAGTGCGCCGGACCCGGTGCTACGATCGACGCATGCTCGAAGACTTCGACACTCTGGCCGTCAAGATCAGGGATTTGGCATCGATGGTGCAGTCGCTGCGTGCCGAAAACCAGCAGCTGCGCGCTCAGTTGGTCGCGGCATCCTCGGCGCTCGAATCGATGAACGGGCGTGTCGACGAGGCCACGCGCCGGCTCGATGCGCTGATGCAGCACCTGCCCGAGCCAATCAAGTCATCGGGCGTAGCGACTCAATGGAAAACCTGAGCGTTTCGATTCTCGGCCGCGAGTACCGGCTTGCGTGCACACCTGATGAAAAGGACTCCCTGCTCAAATGCGCGCAGCTGGTCGATAGCAGGATGCAGACGATTCGCGACGCCGGCAAGATAATGGGTGCCGATCGCATCGCCGTGATGGCAGCGCTGCAGATTGCACATGAATTGCTGAGCGCGAAGGGCGCCGACGGTATCGAAGTCGGCGAGCTGCGCCGTCGCGTGCGTGACATGCTGCATGTGTGCGATGAAGCGCTGTTGCCGCAGGAAAAATTATTCTAATTCGGAAGTTGCGCTTCATTCGAAGCGCTAAACTGCGCGCAAGCGTTCGGCTTCGTGAACGCAAGAGAATTCCCTGCGGTGTTCGCGCAAAGGCCTCATAGTTCCTTGAACCAATGCGCAATGCGCAAGGTTGCTGGCCTCGCGTCGTGGTGCGATCGGCACGCGTTGCTGAACCTAAACGGCGCGGACAGCGACCACCCTGAACCGATGGTTCAGGACATCTGGCCGGGCGGCACAGGCGGGGAACCTTACAACTGACGCGGCGCGCATTGCATTGATGCGAGCGCCGCGCCGCGGTTGAGTCCACACCCGACCAGATCGGCCGCCGCGACCGATCCAGCTAGCTGTTCGCGAGCCGTGCTTTGACTTCTGCAGTGCCGTTGAACGCGCCCTTCAGCTCCAGAGTGGGTCATCGCGCGCCCGAACTCGGCGCCGAGCAGCATGATCTGCGATGAGTAGTACACCCATAGGATCATCGCGATGAACGAACCAGCGGCGCCGTACGGTGACGTCGTGCTGGCGCGGCTCAGGTAAGTGATCCAACGACACGATCACCAGAAAACCGAACCCGACCACCAGCCCCGGCCCCGCGACACGCACGCGCATCGCGGTAGTCCAGTTCTTCTCGGTCTTCTCCTCCCAGGTTTCGTTAAGTGAGCGACCTCGACGGTTGGCTACACTCGTTGGTCGTCTCGCAAGGCACAACATGAATGGGATTCCAACGCCAGTCGCCGGCGCCATCACGATTGCAGTGATCGTCGGCCTCGGCGTCTTTGTATATCCATGGTTGCTGACACAGCGGTATGGACCATGGCTGGTCGGATTGCTGACTCTGCTGCTGGGTGCGCTGTTCGTCATCTTCCAGGGGAGCGACTCCAGCACGTATTCGCGGGTAATGGCAGCGGGATGGTCACTCGGGCCGGTGATCGCCGGTGTCATCGTGTGGCGCATTCAGCGCAAGAGTGGATAGAGAACTAGACGCGGAGTCATCGATGAACCGTTTCGGATGGACGCTGTTCACATTGTTTGCAATGTCGAGTGGCCAGCTCGCCGCGCAGTCGCTCGACCAACTGAGCGGACGCGAAGCGACCGCGGGGCTGAAGGCAGCGCTCGAAAAGGGGGCATCGACGGCAGTGTCTAGCCTCGGCCGCACCGACGGCTTCTGGGCAAATCCAAAGGTGAAAATCCCGCTGCCCGAAACGCTCGAGCGGGCGCGGGGCGCGCTCCGCTTGATGGGCAAGGGCGACGAGGTCGACGAGCTGGAGCTCGCGATCAACCGCGCCGCCGAGCAGGCAGTGCCGCAAGCGAAAACGTTACTCACCAGTGCCGTGAAGTCAATGAGCGTCGATGATGCCAAGCAGATCCTGCGCGGCGGTGATGACTCGGTCACGCAGTTTTTCAAGGCGAAGACCGCGCCGCAGTTGTCCGAACGCTTCCTGCCGATCGTGCGCAAGGTCACCGAGAAAAGCGGCCTCGCTCAGCAGTACAACGCACTCGCAGGTCAGGGGGCCGCATTCGGTCTGATCAAGCAGGAGCAGGCAACCGTCGAGCGTTACGTCACGCAGAAGGCGCTCGATGGGCTGTTCACGATGATCGCCGAAGAGGAACGAAAGATCCGCGCGAACCCGGTGGCGGCGGGCAGCGACATCCTGCGCAGAGTGTTCGGCGCTTTGCAATAAGGTTCGACGATGAACTACTGGCTGATGAAATCCGAGCCGGAAGACTGCTCGATCGACGACGCGCTGACGTCACCAAAAGCAACGGTGCCATGGACCGGCGTGCGCAACTATCAGGCGCGCAACTACATGCGCGACCGGATGAAGATCGGCGACGGCGTTTTCTTCTATCACTCGAGCTGCGAAGAGCCCGGCATCGCCGGGCTGGCCGAGGTGGCGAGTGCGCCGTACCCGGACCCGACGCAGTTCGATCGCAAGAGCAAGTACTACGACGCGGCGGCAAAGCGTGACGAGCCGCGCTGGACGCTGGTCGATGTCAAGGCAATGAGGAAAACGCGTGTCGTGCCGCTCGCCGAGCTGCGTGAACAAGCCGCACTTGCTGACATGATTGTTTTGAAGCGCGGCAATCGGCTGTCAATCACGCCGGTCTCCGCTGCCGAGTGGCGGTACATCACGACGCGTTTGCTAAGGGCGTAAGGCATTGGCGCAGAAGCTCCTCGGAAGATGAGAAGTCTTTGCTGGTGTCGCGGGTGGGATCTGACGGACAGTGTGCATCGATTGGAAGTTGTTCCACCCGATGGCCGCTCGCGACCCGATGCGGACATAAGCTAACCAATCGTGTTCATCGCGGCCATAACGATCGACACTGAGCGGTTACGGCTTCGCCGGCCGATACCCTTAGATGCGAGCGCCGTCCTCGAGTACGCGAGCGACGTTGAGGGTCACGCGCTTCGCGGATTGGCCGCGTTCCACAACGCAGCTGTCCGACGTGGCACCCCGTTAGAAAATTGGGGTGACCGCTGTTACCTGAGCGGTTGCGTGTAGCCCGTGCCGCATCGCCGCCCGAATTTAACTCCGGTAGTTGTAAAAGCAAGGCGTCGGATCGCCCTCGTACCGCCATGCCTTGATAACCTCGGATTTCTTGTCAGACGTGATCCAAGGAGTTTGTCGTGAATCTTTCAAAGTCCCTACAAGCGCGCACCGACTCCACGAACAGGGCGGTTCTGCGCTCGTAGCGCGACCCTACAACCGTCAGGAGCCTTGATGTCGGATTTCAATCTCTGGCTGCAACATCTTGGTCTCGAGAAATACGGCGAGGTCTTTGCCAGCCACGACATCGATCTGTCGGTTGCACCGGACCTGACCGAGCAGGACCTGGAGAAACTGGGGCTGTCGCTGGGTCACCGTCGCAAGTTCACTGCCGCTGCGACGAAGCTTCGTGCGATCTTGTCTGCGTCGTCGGATGCTCCGGCACAGGCCTCATCTCCCGGTCAGGCCATGCAGCAGGTCGAGCGCCGCCAAGTCACGGTCGTCTTCACCGATTTGGTGGGCTCGACGGCGCTCGCCGGCGAACTGGATCCCGAAGACCTGAGCCGCCTGTTGCGCGGGTACCGGGACGCTTGCACCGCGGCGATCGGCAAGTACGATGGATTCGTCGCGCAGCATCTTGGAGACGGCGTGCTGGCGTACTTCGGTTTTCCGCATGCGCAGGAGCACGCGG
>JBGTEW010000080.1:0-3330 GCA_041747615.1 Burkholderiaceae bacterium
CCCAGGTCACGCAGGTGCTTCAGCGTGTCGATCAGCCGGCCGTTATCGCGCTGGTGCAGTCCGATCGACGGCTCGTCGAGCACGTACATCACGCCCGTCAGGCCAGAGCCGATCTGAGATGCAAGCCGGATGCGCTGCGACTCGCCCCCTGAGAGCGTTTCAGCCGAGCGGTCGAGCGACAGATAGTCGAGTCCGACGTTGACCAGGAAGCGCAGGCGAGAGCCGATTTCCCTGACGATCTTATCGGCGATCTCTCTCTTGGAGCCGAAAAATGCGAGACGCTCGAAATACGAGAATGCTTCGTGCAGGGGCGCAGCAGCGATCTGATAGATCGCGCGCTGTTCCGGCCCTTCGCCGATGAATACATTGCGCGCTTCGCGCCGCAGGCGAGTGCCCTCGCACACAGGGCACGCATGATGGCCGCGCAGCTTGCCGAGCTCCTCGCGCACCACCAGCGAGTCCGTTTCGCGAAACCGCCTTTGAAGGTTTGGGATCACGCCCTCGAACGGATGATGGCGCACCATTTTCCGGCCGCGCTCATTGGTGTAGGTGAACGCCAGTTCGGTTTCGCCCGATCCGTGCAGGACGACATTGCGCGCCGTTTCGGGTAACTGCTCGAATGGCGTGTCGATGTCGAACCCATAGTGCTGCGCCAGCGTTGCCAGCATCTGGTAGTAATACTGGTTGCGGGCGTCCCACCCCTTGATCGCGCCGCTGGCCAGCGAAAGCTCCGGATGAGCCACAACGCGGCTCTCATCGAAGTACTCAACTTGGCCGATGCCGTCGCACGCCTCGCACGCACCGCTCGGATTGTTGAACGAGAACAACCGGGGCTCCAGCTCGGACAACGAGTAATCGCATTCGGGGCACGAGAAACGGCTTGAAAACACCGTTTCGCGTCCATCGTCGAGGTCCAGCAGCAGCGCGCGGCCGTCGGCCAGGCGCAGTGCGGTTTCAAAAGACTCCGCCAGCCTCTGCTTGGTATCGGGGCGCAACTTCAGCCGATCGACTACCACGTCGAGCGAGTGCTTTTCGGTTTTCTTCAGCGGCGGCAGAGCATCGGCTTCTACGATCGCGCCGTCGATCCTGAAACGCACGAATCCCTGCGCCTGCATGTCGTCGAAGAACTCGACAAACTCGCCCTTGCGCTCTCGCACGACCGGCGCCAGCACCATCACCCGCGTGTCGGGCCGCAGGCCGAGTGTGGTATCGACCATCTGCGACACGCTTTGCGATTGCAGCGGCAGATTGTGATTGGGGCAGTACGGGGTGCCGACCCGCGCATACAGCAGGCGTAGGTAGTCGTGGATCTCGGTGACGGTGCCGACGGTCGAGCGCGGATTGTGAGAGGCTGCGCGCTGCTCGATCGAAATCGCCGGAGACAGTCCTTCGATCAGATCGACATCCGGCTTTTCCATCAGTTGCAGGAACTGGCGTGCGTACGCCGACAGCGATTCGACATAGCGCCTCTGGCCCTCGGCATACAGCGTGTCGAACGCGAGCGAGGATTTTCCCGAGCCCGATAGCCCGGTGATCACGATCAGCCGGTGCCGCGGCAGATCGAGATCGATATTTTTCAGGTTGTGCGTGCGGGCGCCGCGAATGCGAATGGCATTGAGAATTTCCGCGCGGGGACGTTCACTCATTGCTGCTGCGGTGCATTTCAGAAGGGCAACTTGTTACTATAGCTACAAACGCACACGCGGCTCGACTCATGCAAACCTCTGCCGCGCAGACCGCGCCAGTTCCTTCCCGCATGACCCCGCTTGAAATCCGCGCCAGCGTTTCGCTGGCCTCGATCTTTGCGCTGCGCCTGCTCGGCTTGTTTCTGATCCTGCCGGTGTTCGCCGTCTATGCGCAGTCAATCCCGGGAGGAACCGATGCCGTGATGGTCGGGCTTGCGCTCGGAATCTATGGGCTTACTCAAGGCGTACTGCAGATCCCATTTGGCGCCGCCAGCGATCGCTGGGGCCGCAAGCCGGTCATCGCCGTCGGCCTGATCGTGTTTGCAGCAGGCAGTTTCATCGCTGCGCTCGCCACCGATATCGTATGGACCATCGTCGGGCGGGCGATCCAGGGCGCGGGAGCGATTTCAGCCGCCGTGACTGCATTCATCGCCGATTCAACGCGCGACGAGCACCGGACCAAGGCGATGGCACTGGTCGGTGCCTCCGTTGGACTCACGTTTGCCGGCTCGCTCGTGTTGGCGCCTGTGCTGTATCCGGTGATCGGAGTCAAGGGTCTATTCGCGATGACGGGCGTGCTCGTCGTGGCGGCGATCGGAGTGCTGCTTTGGATCGTTCCGCCCGCACCACCGAAGACAGAACATGGCGTTCCGCACGGCGTTCGCGCGGTTTTCTTCGACCCACAACTGCTCAGGCTCAACGTGGGCATTTTCGCCCTGCACACGGTGCTGATGGCCATGTTCGTCGTCATTCCACTGCTGCTGATCCACCCTGGCAGCTTGCCGCTCTCGGAGCACTGGAAGGTGTATTTACCGGTGGTGCTGCTGTCGTTCCTACTGATGGTGAAACCCCTGGTCGTTGCCGAGCGCCGCGGGCTGATGCGGCTGCTATTCATCAGTTCGATCGTGCTTGTGCTGGTGGCACAGCTAGGATTTCTGCTGCGCGGCGGTTCGCTCTTCTGGCTCGCGCTGTGGCTGCTGGTCTTCTTTACCGGGTTCAATATTCTCGAGGCCTGCCTGCCATCCCTTGTGTCGCGCATAGCACCGCCTTCTGCAAAGGGCCTCGCGCTGGGCATCTACAATACGGCGCAGGCATTGGGACTATTTGCCGGCGGGGTACTCGGTGGGTTGATTGCCGCGCGATGGGGGTCCGACGCAGTGTTCGTCTTTGTGGCAATCGTGATGGCTGTGTGGTGCGTGATTGCGTTCGGCATGCGCGAAATACCGGTGACGACAGACACCGAGCCGTTGCCGATTTGACGAGAACAGTTTCAGTGAGGAGACAACGATGGCATCCGTCAACAAAGTGATACTGATCGGCAATCTTGGGCGCGATCCCGAAACGCGCTATACGGCCGACGGTGCTGCGATCACGAACATTACGATCGCCACGACCGATCGCTGGAAGGACAAGGCTACCGGTGAGCAGAAGGAAGCCACCGAGTGGCACAGGGTTGCTTTTTTCGGGCGACAAGCCGAGATAGCCGGCGAGTATTTGAAGAAGGGGCGCCCGGTGTACGTAGAAGGCAGGCTGCGCACGCGCAAGTGGCAAGACAAGGACGGTCAGGATCGCTACACCACAGAAGTGATTGCGGACAACATGCAGTTCCTGGGCTCGCGCGAAGGGATGGGCGGCGGCGCCGGCG
>JBGTEW010000081.1:0-8813 GCA_041747615.1 Burkholderiaceae bacterium
GCGGGCGATCGATCCGCACACGGTGCTGGTGTACACGACGGTGCCGAATCCGGTGCTGCTGCGGCAGCTGACCGAGCTGCGCATCATGAGCAAGGCGTGGTCGGAGAAGAACAAGGTCGTGCAGCCGCAGAACTTCGTGCAGAAGGAGGAAACCTTCGCGGCGCGCAACGCCAACGGTACCGGTCCGTACATGCTCAAAGCGCGCGAGGTCGACGTTCGTACCGTGTTCGTGCAGAACCCGAACTGGTGGAACAAGGGCGCCAAGAAGGGCAACTTGACGGAGGTCGTCTACACGCCGGTCAAGTCGGAGGCGACCCGCACTGCGGCACTGCTCTCCGGTGAGCTGGATTTCGTGCTCGACCCGGCGCCGCAGGACATCGCGCGGATGAAGCAGAACTCGGCGATCAAGGTTGTTGAAGGCGCGGAGAACCGGACGATCTTCATCGGCCTCGATCAGATGCGCGATGAGCTGCAGTACTCGAACGTCAAGGGCAAGAATCCGTTCAAGGACCTTCGTGTCCGGCAGGCGCTGTATCACGCGATCGACATCGAAGGCATCAAGCGTGCGGTGATGCGCGGTCTCTCCGATCCAACCGGCGCGATCATCCAGCGTGACGTCAACGGCTGGAGCAAGGAAGCACACCAGCGGCTGCCGTACAACATCGACGCTGCGAAGAAGCTGCTGGCCGACGCCGGCTATCCGAACGGTTTCGAGTTCACGCTCGACTGCCCGAACAACCGCTACATCAACGACGAAGATATCTGCAAGGCGCTGGCCGGCATGTGGGCGAAAATCGGCCTTAAAGTAAGCGTGAACGCGATGCCGCGCGCCACCTACTTTCCGAAGATCCAGAAGTACGACACGTCGGCGTATCTGCTGGGCTGGGGCGTGCCGACGTTCGACGCGCTCTATTCGCTGCAGTCACTCGCGAAGACGGTCGGCAAGGAAGGCGACGGCAATTTCAATCTTGGCCGCGTCAGCAACCCCACCTTCGACAAGCTGGTCGACGGCATGAAGAGCGAAGTCGATGTCAAGAAGCGCAATCAGCTGATCAGCGATGCACTGATGCTGCACAACAAGGAAGTGATGCACATTCCGCTGCATAACCAGGTCATTCCGTGGGCGATGCGCAAGAACGTCAGCGTCGTGCATCGTGCAGATAACCGGTTGGAAGCATCTTGGGTCAAAATCGACTGAGTTGTGCTCATCTTGTAAACGGGCTGGTTCTCCAGCCCGTTTTCATTTGGTGACTTGCATCTGTGTATATTTCCTGTGGATAACGGCCCGGCGGGGTGAGCTGACCCAAGCGCCGGGCCATTTCATATCGGGCCATGGCCGCTTTCATCGTTCGTCGCCTGCTGCAAGCGATCCTCGTCATGCTGGCTGTGGCGCTGGTGGCCTTCCTTCTGTTTCAGTACGTCGGCGATCCGGTATCGCAGATGCTCGGGCAGGACGCGACGCCGGAGGATCGAGTCAGGCTGCGCACCGACCTTGGCCTCGACCAGCCTTTCTACGTGCAGTTCGCGCACTTCATCGGCAATGCGATACAGGGCGATTTCGGCATAAGCCTGAGACAGGGGCGAGCGGTTTCCACGCTGATCAAGGAGCGTCTGCCGGCCACGCTCGAACTGGCGTTTGCCGCCGCGATCATCGCGATCGCAGCCGGCATTCCGATGGGTGTCTACACCGCACTGCGCCGGGACTCGTGGTTCTCCCACTTCCTGCTCGCAGCGTCGCTGGTCGGAATCTCGTTGCCCACGTTCCTGATCGGCATCCTGCTGATTCTGGTTTTCGCCGTGCAGCTCGGCTGGCTGCCATCGTACGGGCGCGGCGAGGTCGTGCAGCTTGGCTGGTGGAGCACCGGACTGCTGACGCCGACCGGCTGGAAGCATCTGATCCTGCCGGCGATCACGCTGTCGCTGTTTCAGCTGACGCTGATCATGCGTCTGGTGCGCTCCGAGATGCTTGAAGTGCTGCGCACCGACTACATCAAGTTCGCGCGCGCGCGTGGCCTGACCGATCGCGCGGTGCACTTCGGTCATGCGCTGAAGAACACGCTGGTTCCGGTGATCACGATCACCGGCCTGCAGCTTGGCGGGATAATTGCTTTTGCAATCGTGACTGAGACGGTTTTTCAGTGGCCCGGCATGGGACTGCTGTTCATTCAATCGGTGCAGTTTGCCGACATCCCCGTGATGGCTGCCTACTTATGCCTGATCGCACTGGTATTCGTGCTGATCAATCTGATTGTCGACTTGCTGTACTTTGCGGTTGACCCGCGGCTACGCATCGATCGCACCGCCGCGGCGCATTGATATCGAGATGGGAACCTATTTAGGACTTGCACTGCGGGGGCCACTGGCCTCCATTTTTCCGCACCATGAAGCGCTGACTGCACTGCGGCGCGACATCCATGCGAATCCGGAGCTCGGATTCGAGGAGCACCGCACCTCAGCGCTGGTTGCCGAGCGGCTGCGCGATCTGGGAATCGAGGTGCACACCGGCATCGGCAAGACCGGCGTCGTCGGTGTAGTGCATGGTAAAGCGGCCAGATCTGGTCGCTCGGTTGCATTGCGCGCCGACATGGACGCATTGCCGATCACCGAAGAAAACGAGTTTGCCTATCGTTCGACCAAACCGGGGTTGATGCACGGATGTGGCCACGACGGCCATACGACGATGCTGATCGGTGCGGCCCAGTATCTGGCGCGCACGCGCAACTTCGACGGCACCGTGTACCTGGTGTTCCAGCCGGGCGAGGAAGGCTACGCCGGCGCGAAGGCGATGATCGACGACGGCCTTTTCGAGCGCTTTCCGGCCGACGAGATCTACGCGATGCATAACTGGCCGCCGCTGCCGGCGGGCACGATCGGGTTGAACTCCGGACCGATGATGTCGTCGGCCGACCGCGTCGAGATCACCATTTGCGGCAAGGGCGGACATGGCGCGCATCCGCATCTGGCGATTGATCCGGTGGTCGTGGCGGCACACATCATTACCGCTGCGCAAACGATTGTCTCGCGCAATGTGGCGCCGCTGGATAACGCCGTGCTTAGCTTGTGCTCGGTGCAGGCGGGCAGTCCCGGCGCATTCTCGGTCGTACCGCGCGAAGCCAAGCTGACCGGCACCGTGCGCACATCGAAGGTTGACACCCAGGAGCTGGTCGAACAGCGCATTACCGAGCTGGTTGAATCGACCGCGCGCGCATTCGGCGCCGAAGCGACCGTCGTTTACGAGCGCATCTACCCGGCGACTGTCAACCATCCGCTGCAGGCGCAGTTTGCCGGCGATGTGGCCGCCGAGCTGGTCGGCGAAGACAACGTGATCCGCCATCTGGCACCCAGCATGGGTGCCGAGGATTTCTCGTTCATGCTGCAGGCCAAGCCAGGCTGCTACCTGCGGCTGGGGCAGGGCGGCGGGCCGTCGAACTGCTTCCTGCATAACACCCGATACGATTTCAACGACGCCATCATCCCGCTTGGCGCCGCGTTCTTCTCAGCGCTGGCCGAGCGCAGAATGCCGGTTTCAGAGCTTCAATCATCGAAGGAGTTCAGATGAAGATATCGAATGGCTTCAGGGTAGCCGCCATCGGTGGCCTGATCGCGCTCGGCGGGGCAAGTGCTGCGCATGCCCAGACGTTCAAGTTTGCCAATCAGGGCGATGCGCTGTCGATGGACCCGCATTCGCTGAACGAGTCGTTCCAGCTTTCGTTCACCGGCAATATTTATGAGCCGCTGATCGGGCGCGGCAAGAAGCTCGAAGTGGTTCCAATGCTCGCGACCGACTGGAAGCAGACCGCGCCCACTACATGGCGCTTCAATTTGCGCAAGGGTGTTGTGTTTCATGACGGCACGCCGTTTACCGCCGACGATGTGATCTTTTCCTACAACCGCGCGAAGGGCGATGGCTCCGACGTGAAGACCTACGTCGGCCAGATCAAGGAAGTCCGAAAGCTCGACGATCACACGATCGACATCATTACCACCGAGCCGTTTGCGATCCTGCCGGACGTGATCACCAACTGGTACATCATGTCGAAGAGCTGGAGCGAGAACAACAAGGCCGTGCAGCCGGTCGACAAGCGCAAGGGAATCGAGAATACCGCGTCGTTCCAGGCCAACGGCACCGGCCCGTATCGCCTTCGCTCGCGCGATCCGAACATCCGCACGACGCTGCAGCGCAATCCGCGCTACTGGGGGAGGATCGAAGGCAACGTGGCCGAAGTGATCTTCACACCGATCGGCAATTCGTCGACGCGCGTGGCGGCGCTGCTGTCGGGCGAGATCGACATGATGGAGCCAGTGCCAGTGCAGGACATCGCCCGCATCTCTGCCAGTCCGCAGCTGAAAGTGATGCAGGCGCCCGAGCTGCGCACGATATTCCTCGGCATGGATCAGTCGCGAAACGAGCTGCTGTCGTCAAGCGTCAAGGGCAAGAACCCGTTCAAGGACAAGCGCGTGCGGCAGGCGTTTTATCAGGCGATCGACGTCAACGCGATTCAGAAGGCAGTGATGCGCGGTGCGTCTGCGCCGACAGGGCTGATGATCGCGCCGGGCATTAACGGGTTTGTGCCCGAGTTAAACAAGCGTTTGCCGTTCGACGTCGAAGCGTCGAAGAAGCTGCTGGCCGAGGCCGGCTACCCGCAGGGCTTCGAGGTCGGGATGAACTGCCCGAACGATCGCTACGTCAACGATGAGGAGATCTGCAAGGCGGTGGCGGCAATGCTGGCGAAGACCGGCATCAAGGTCAACCTTGCCGCCGAGACCAAGGGCACATACTTCCCGAAGATCCTGTCGCGCAATACGTCGTTTTATCTGCTTGGCTGGACGCCCGGCAGCTACGACTCGCATAACCCGCTGTTCGCGCTAATGGCTACGCCCGGCGACGGCGGGCAGGGCCAGTTCAACCTGGGCACCTACAGCAATGCGAAGGTCGATTCACTTACAAAGGCGATCGCGACCGAGACCGACGTCAAGAAGCGCAACGCGATGATCGCCGAAGCGATGAAGATTCATCAGGACGACGTCGGCCATATTCCGCTGCATCAGCAGGCGCTGGCGTGGGCGATGAAGCGCAACATCGACCTGGTGCAGCTGGCGGATAACTACATGTTCATCAAGTGGGTCACGGTAAAGCTGCCGTAATCCGCGACCCGTGATCCGATGAGCAGCGAACCGCTGATCGCCGCTGTGCCGCCGATCACCGATCAGGGATCGGTGATCGCGGGCAACGTCGCGGGCCGCATCTGGGACAGCGACGTCTCGTACAGCTTCCGCAATTCGCCGGTGGCAATCACGGCGGCGGTCGTGGCATTCATTCTCATTTTTTCGGCGGTCTTCGCGCGCTGGGTCGCGCCGCACAATCCGTTCGACCTGGCCACCCTAAACCTGCTCGAGGCCTCGCTGCCGCCGGCGTGGGAAGCGGCCGGCAATCCGGCTTTTTGGCTTGGCACCGACGATCAGGGGCGCGATGTGTTCTCCGCGATTCTGTTCGGCATGCAGGTGTCACTGATGATCGGCCTAGCGTCGGTGGCGTTGTCGGTCGTGTTCGGAGTGGGACTGGGGCTGCTATCGGGTTATGTCGGCGGCCGCCTTGACGCGTTCATCATGCGCATATGCGACGTGATGCTGTCGTTTCCGGCGATTCTCGTGGCGCTGCTGATCGACGGCGTCGCACGCGCCGCCTTGCCCCGCGACGCCCACAATGACGCCGCGTTCGGCGTGCTGATCATCGCAATCGCACTGTCGGGCTGGGTGCAGTACGCACGCACGGTGCGTGGTTCGACCCTGGTGGAAAAAAACAAGGAATATGTGCAGGCGGCGCGTGTCATAGGAGTTTCGCCGTTTGCGATCATGGCGCGGCACGTGCTGCCGAACGTGACGGGCCCAGTGCTGGTACTGGCCACGGTACATATCGCGACGGCGATCATTACCGAGGCGACATTGTCATTTCTCGGGGTTGGTGTGCCGCCGACGACGCCGTCGCTGGGTACGCTGATTCGTATTGGCAACGAGTTTCTTTTTTCCGGCGAATGGTGGATCACGATCTTTCCAGGGCTGGCCCTGGTCCTGCTCGTGCTTTCCGTCAATCTGCTGGGGGATTGGCTGCGCGATGCGCTCAATCCCAAGCTGAGGTAGGTATCTCTGTGGAGGTGGTATGAAGATGAAGCTTGCAGGCATTGTTGCGGTAGTTGTGATGGCGGGTTGCGCCACGCCGCCGTTCTCGTACATCGACGGCAACCGCTACTTCAGGACCGAACTGAACAGCTATTCGGTAATCGTGCTCGATGTCGATGGCCGCAGCGACACGCGCAATCCGGTGATGGTCGAGCCGGGCCGGCACGTGATCCGCGTGCAGGGCCCGCCGGCGTCGGGGTTCAGATACGGCGAAGCGCGCGAGATCGCGCTCGATGTGAAGCCTTGCACCAGGTACTACCTGAAGGCAGTGAAGAAGAACGCACTGGATCAGGATTTCGTACCGCAAGTCGACTACACGGAGTCGATTGCCGGCTGTAAAGCGTAGTGATCAGTGATTGGTGATCGGGAAATCAAGAACACGCATGTCCGTTCAGGAGTTGCACTGATCACTGATCGCGGATCATCGATGACCGCTTTGCTCGAGGTGCGCAATTTGCGCATCGAGTTTCCGACCCGGCGCGGGATTCTGGTTGCGGTCGATGACATTTCGTTTTCGATCGCCCCCGGAGAAGTGCTGGGCGTGGTCGGTGAATCCGGCGCAGGCAAGTCGCTGACCGGTGCCGCCATCATCGGCCTGCTCGAGCCTCCCGGACGGATTGCAGCCGGCGAGGTCAGGCTGGCCGGCCGCCGGATTGACCGGCTGCCGTATGACGAGATGCGCAAGATTCGCGGCCGCGAGATCGGCGCAATTTTCCAGGACCCGCTGACCTCGCTGAACCCGCTGTACACGGTCGGGCAGCAGCTGGTCGAGACGATCACGACGCATCTGAACATGTCGTCGGGCAAGGCGCGCACGCGCGCGATCGAGCTGCTTGCATCGACCGGGATACCGGCGCCGGAGCGGCGCATCGACCAGTATCCCCACCAGTTTTCGGGTGGCATGCGGCAGCGAGTGGTGATCGCGCTGGCGCTGGCTGCCGAGCCGAAGCTGCTGATCGCCGATGAGCCGACCACCGCCCTCGATGTTTCGATCCAGGCGCAGATCATTTCGCTGTTGAAGAAGTTGTGCAGCGAGCACGGCACCGCAGTGATGCTGGTCACGCATGACATGGGAGTGATCGCCGAAACCGCCGACCGGGTCGCGGTGATGTACGCGGGCCGTATCGCCGAGATCGGCCCGGTGTCCGACGTGATTCATCGACCTCAGCATCCGTACACCGTGGGTCTGATGGGATCGATTCCGACGTTCGGTCACGAGAAGGAACGATTGACGCAGATCGACGGTTCGATGCCGCGACTGACGGCGATTCCCCACGGTTGTGCTTTTCACCCTCGTTGCGTGCATGCATTCGATCGATGCCCGCGCGAACGTCCCGATCTGTTGCCGGCAGGTGCCTCGCTGGCAGCGTGCTGGTTGCACGATGCCACCCGAGGCAAGGTAGCCGCATGAGTGCGGTTTTGCCTAACACGATGAGTACAACGTGGGAGCCGGCTGGAGCCGAGGTCATCGTGCGTGCCGAGAACCTGGGAAAGTACTTTGACGTTTCGCCGCCGTGGCTGAACCGCGTTCTCGAGCGGCAGGATCGCGCGATCCTGCACGCGGTCGACGGCGTCAGTTTTGAGATCAAGCGCGGCGAGACGCTGTCGCTGGTTGGGGAATCCGGGTGCGGAAAATCGACGGTGGCACGGCTGCTGGTCGGGCTCTACACGCCGACCAGGGGACGGGTCAACTTCTTCGGCCGCGATCTGCGCGAAATGAACTCGCAGCGCGGCCGTGCTCTACGACAAAAACTGCAGATGATCTTTCAGGACCCGTTTGCCAGCCTGAATCCGCGCTGGCGTGTCGCCGACATCATCGCGGAGCCGTTGAAAGCGCACGGACTGATGAAGGACAAGGCGCAGATCCTGGCGCGCGTCGACGAGCTGCTGCAGCAGGTGCGGCTGGCCCCGGCCGACAAGGAAAAGTATCCGCACCAATTCTCAGGTGGGCAACGGCAGAGGCTGTCGATCGCGCGCGCACTGGCGACCAAGCCCGAGTTCCTGGTGTGCGACGAGCCGACCTCTGCGCTCGACGTCTCGGTGCAGGCACAGGTGCTGAACCTGATGAAGGACCTACAAAGCGAGATGGGGCTGACCTATCTGTTCATCTCGCACAACCTCGCCGTCGTGCATCACATTTCGGATCGGGTTGGCGTGATGTACCTGGGCAAGATCGTCGAGCTGGCGACGCGCACGACGTTGTTCAGCACACCGCGCCATCCGTACACACGGATGCTGCTCGACGCGATCCCAGACCTGGAAATGAGCGGCCGGGCGCGCACGCCGGTCGCCGGCGAAGTGCCCAATCCGCTGAACCCGCCGCCGGGCTGCACGTTCCATCCGCGCTGCCCGCATGCGAACGAGCGTTGCCGGGTTGAAGTGCCGATCCTGAAGCTATATCGGCATACCGGTGGCGACACACAGGCCGCCTGTCACGGCGTCGAAGAAAACAGAATTTAGCTGCAGCTCGCCAGCGGAAGCTGCAGCGCCTGCAAAACTCCGGTGTCGTCCTCGACGAACGCGACCAGCGCAAGATCTCGCGCCTGCGTGTCGGGCACACTCAATGAAACGGTTCGCGTTCCAAGCGGCAGCGGACCGGACCACGCGCGCGTGACACGATCATTGGCCAGCGTCTC
>JBGTEW010000082.1:0-6613 GCA_041747615.1 Burkholderiaceae bacterium
GAGCTTCTGTTCACTGCGCCCCCTGCGCGGCGCCTCGATGTGGCTGCCGCTGCGGCTGCCTCAGGTCCGCTGGCCGTATCGCGGATCGGTACCGTCACCGAGGCCGCTGATCTTGTCGTGCTGGACGAGGTTGGGGCGCCGGTGGACACTGGCGGGCATGCGTTCGATCACTTTCGGTTATGAAGGCGCTGCATCGATTCGAGGGATCGGATGAGCGACGCTGCGCAGACGATCGAGCGTCTGGCCCGGCGCCTGGGGTCGGCGTTGCGGGCGCAGCACCTGACGCTGGCAACCGCAGAGTCGTGTACGGGCGGCGGCGTCGGCTATGCCGTCACGATCGTCCCCGGTTCGAGCGCCTGGTACGACCGTGGCTTCATCACGTATTCGAACGAAGCGAAGATGCAGATGCTGGGCGTGTCGTCGGCGTATCTGCGCGACTTCGGCGCGGTCAGCGAGCCGGTCGCGCGCGCAATGGCGCTCGGGGCGATGTCGCATGGCGCCCAGGTATCTCTGGCAGTGACTGGCATTGCGGGTCCTGACGGCGGGACGGATGCCAAGCCGTTGGGCACCATTTGCTTCGCCTGGGCGATCCGGCGCGATCTGTCGAATGCCCCATGGGTCAAAACGCGAACACTGCGCATTGACGGCGATCGCGCAGCGGTGCGCACGCGCAGCATCATCGTCGCGCTTGAAACGCTGGCCGGCCTGCTGGAACAGCCGCAGGACATTTCCTTGACGGTGGGTGCGGGTTAACCCTTCCGAGGGGCGAATTCATCGTCGGTAAGTTCCTGGTTTTGTAGACTCCTTCAGATGCGCAGTCGTTTTGTGCCGTTTGCGGCCTTCGTTGGGCTGGCATTTGCATTCGCCACCTCGGTTGCAAGCCAGGCGAGCCAGGAGGCACCGCGTCTGCAGCCAGTCTGCAGCGCAAACAGCGACGACCTTGCGGTTGCCAACGCGCGCGTGCTGGCTTTCGGTGACTATCGCGGGCCGATCGCTTCGCGCGACAGCCAGGCGCAGCGCTTCTTCGAGCAGGGTCTGGTGTTCGGCTGGGGATTCGACTTCGCCGAAGCGGTGCGATCCTTCCGGGCTGCGGTGCTACGCGATCCCGGCTGCGCCCTATGCCGGTGGGGTATCGCCTGGGCGCTGGGGCCCAGCATCAATCACGACATGCGGGAAGCCGACGCGCCGTTCGCGCTCGATGCGATTGCCCAGGCCAGGGCCACTGCCCCGTCGGGGTCGCGCGAGCGAGATTTGATCGACGCCCTGGCGACGCGCTACTCGAGGCGAGCCGATGCGGAGGCCACTTACGCCGACCGGATGCGCATTGTCGCCAGTCGCTTCCCTGCAGACGCGGATGTTGCAGTACTGGCCGCCGAAGCGCGGATGGTCGCCCACGCGTACGATTACTGGAACGCCAGCGGCGCTGCTCGCGCCTGGACTCCCGAGATCACCGCGCTACTCGATCGTGCGCTGTATCTGGCGCCCAATCATCCAGGTGCGCACCACTACCGGATTCATCTGTTCGAGGAATCGCCGCACCCAGAGCAGGCGCTGGAGTCGGCCGAAAAGCTCGGCGCACTGGCGCCGATTGTCGGCCATCTGGTGCACATGCCGTCGCATATCTTCTTCCGCCTCGGGCGATATCGCGACGCCGTGCTGGCCAACCAGGCGGCGGTTCAAGCCGATCGAGCGTACTTCGCCGCGACCGGAGCGAGCTCAGGCTATGCGACCCATAATCTGCATTTCCTGTGGGCGTCTGCGTTGTGGAGCGGGGATGCGGAACTCGCATTGAGCGCCGCGGATGAATTGGCGGCGACAGCGGCAAATCTGACGAATGACAACGGCCGCGCAGGCACGCGCCAGCACTTTCTGGCAGCGCCGCTCCTGACAAACGTCCGCCTGCGGCGGTGGGATGTAACGCCATCCACCCCGGACGCCTCGATGCAGGCGCAGCCGTACCTTGCCGGCCTGACGGCGTTTGCAAACGGAATCAGCTATGCCGCACTTGGGAATGTGGGGGCCGCGCGAGCCGAGCTCGAGTCGCTGCGCCGTTTTCAGCGCCTGGCGAAACGAGCGGGGCTGACGGTCAAGAACATTAACCAGGCGGGCGATGTACTGAACGTCGCAACCTTGCTGCTGCAGTCGGCCATTGCCGCCGCGCGGCGAGCGAATAGCGATGCCATTCGATACGCGAGAGCGGCGGTGCGGGCCGAAGACCGGCTGGCGACGGACGATCCTCCGGTGTGGAGCGTGCCGGCGCGGCATGCGCTGGGCGCTGCCTTATTGAGCTCAGGCTCGGCGACACTGGCCGCCGAAGCGGCCGCCGTGTATCGCGCCGATCTGCGGCGTTACCCGCACAATGCCGTTTCATTGAATGGGCTGGCGGACGCCGAGCGCCGCACCCGACCTCCGCCCATTTCTTCCGCTCTCACTTCCCAGTCTTCCGTGCGCCGACAGGCGCTTTCCCTCGAGTGACCCCATGCCCATTGAACTGATCGTCCTGTTCGGACTGATTGCGCTGAACGGCCTGTTCGCGATGTCGGAAATCGCGCTGGTGACCGCACGCCGCGCGCGGTTGCAGGTGATGATGGAAGAGGGCGACCGTGGGGCGACGGCGGCGATGGCGTTGAACACCGAACCCACCCGGTTCCTGTCGACGATTCAGGTTGGCATCACATCGATTGGTATTACGAGCGGTATCGTCGGCGAAGCTGCGTTCGCGAAACCGTTGAGCGAGTGGTTGATTGGCATGGGGGTTCACCCGGGGCGCGCAAGCCTTGGCGCGACCGTGCTGGTGGTGGTCGTAATCACGTACATCTCGATCGTGATTGGCGAGCTGGTGCCGAAGCGCCTCGGGCAGATATGGCCGGAAACGGTGGCGCGTCTGGTGGCGAGGCCGATCACCTGGCTGGCGATCGCGACCCGCCCGTTCGTGCGGCTGCTGTCGTCGTCAACCGACATTCTGCTGCGAGTGCTCGGCGCGCGCGCAACGAGCGGATCGGCGGTGACCGAGGAGGAGATTCACGCGTTGATCCAGGAAGGTTCCGATCACGGCGTGATCGACGAGCAGGAGCGCGCGATGGTGCGCAACGTGTTCCGGCTGGACGACCGCCAGATTGCCTCGCTGATGACGCCGCGCTCGGACATCACCTTTATCGACCTGGAAGACTCGCCCGCCGACAACCTGAACAAGGTGCTTGAGTCCAACCACTCGCGCTTTCCGGTCTGCCGCGGCGGAATGCGTGACGTGGTCGGCATCATCAGCGCCAGCAGCTTGTTGCAGCAGACGATTCGCGGCCAGGCGCCTGACTTTTCGAAAGGGCTGGCGGCCGTCGCATACGTGCCCGAATCGCTGACCGGCATGGAACTGCTGGAAACGTTTCGCTCATCGACCTCGCATCTGGCACTGGTCGTCGATGAGTACGGCGAGATTCAGGGACTGGTAACGCTGCAGGATCTGCTCGAAGCGATCACCGGAGAGTTCAAGCCGCCGAGTGTCGAAGACGCGTGGGCGGTGCAGCGGCAGGACGGCTCGTGGCTGTTGGACGGCCTGATTCCGGTGCCTGAGCTGAAAGACCGGCTCGGCTTCGCCGCTGCGCCCGAAGAAGAGCTGGGACGCTACAACACGCTCAGTGGAATGGTGATGCTGCTGCTCGGACGTGTGCCGCGCACGGCCGACGTCGCCGAGTGGCAGGGATGGCTCTTCGAGATCGTCGACATGGACAAGCACCGGATCGATAAAGTGCTGGCATCTCGGCTGCCGGCGAACTCGCGCGGCGACGATGAAGATCGCAGCAATGCGGTGGTCGGTCTGCCGCGCTAATCGACCGTCGCCAGCCGGTAGCGGTTGATTTCGTCGCGCATACTCCGCGCGGCGAGCCCTGCTGCCTCGGCAAAGTCATCGCCTGCAGACGCATAAATGATCGCGCGCGATGAGCTGACGACGATGCCCATGCCGTCTGCCGTCTGTCCCGCCTTGACGCTCGCCTGCACATCGCCGGCCTGCGCGCCGATCCCCGGCACGAGCACCGGCATCTGGCCGACGATCCTGCGCACTTGCGCCAGCTCGTTTGGATAGGTCGCGCCGACCACCAGGCCGAGCTGTCCGCCGCTGTTCCACCTCGCCGCCAGCCGCGCGACGCGCTGGTACAACGGCTCGCCGTCGACCACCAGCATCTGCAGGTCGTCGCCCCCGGCATTGCTGGTTCGGCATAGCAGAAACGCTCCGCGATCGGCGTAGGCGAGGTACGGCTCGATCGAATCGAAGCCGAGATAAGGTGACAGCGTGACCGCGTGCGCGTTGTAACGCTCGAACACTTCGCGCGCGTAGTGCTGCGCCGTCGTCGCCATATCCCCGCGCTTGGCGTCGAGAATCACCGGCACCGCCGGATGCGCCTGCCTGATGTAGGCGATCAGACGCTGCAGCTGATCTTCGGCGCTCGCAGAGGCGAAATACGCGATCTGCGGCTTGAAGGCGCACGCCAGATCGGCGGTTGCATCGACGATCCCTCGGCAAAACTCGAAGATCGAATCGTTGTCGCTGCGCAATCGTTCCGGAAAACGGGCCGGATCTGGATCGAGGCCGACACATAGCAGCGAATCGGCAGCGCGCCACCGCGCTTCAAGCATCTCGACGAATGTCATGCGTCCTCCGATCAGAATTTTACCTTTCGGCCGTGATTTGCTTGTCAGGGACGAGCAGCGCGGTGCTGATGGACGAAGAAAAGCCCGCCGAAGCGGGCTTTTCTCTATGCATGTTGCGGCAATCGAGCGAGCTCGTTGCTTGTTACATGTCCATACCGCCCATGCCACCCATTCCGCCCATGCCACCGTGCATGCCGCCGCCACCGCCTTGCTTCTCTTCGACCAGCTCGGCGACCATCGCGTCGGTCGTCAGCATCAGTCCGGCGATCGATGCGGCGTTCTGCAACGCCATGCGCGTTACCTTGGTCGGGTCCAGCACGCCCATTGCGACCAGGTCGCCGTACTCGTGCGTCTGGGCATTGAAGCCAAAGTTGCCCTTGCCGTCAGCAACCTTGTTGACGACCACGCTCGGTTCTTCACCGGCGTTCTCGACGATCTGGCGCAGCGGCTCTTCCATCGCGCGCAGCACGATCTTGATACCCGCGTCCTGATCCGCGTTGTCGCCTTTGACCTTCGCCACCGCCTGCTTGGCGCGGAGAAACGCGACTCCACCGCCTGCGACCACGCCTTCTTCGACGGCAGCACGGGTCGCGTGCAGCGCATCTTCAACGCGCGCTTTCTTTTCTTTCATCTCGACTTCGGTAGCGGCGCCGACCTTGATCAACGCCACGCCGCCGGCGAGCTTGGCAACCCGCTCCTGCAGCTTCTCCTTGTCGTAGTCGCTGGTGGCTTCTTCGATCTGCGCGCGGATGGCTTTCACGCGAGCCTCGATCGCCTTGGTGTCGCCGGCGCCGTCGATCAGCGTCGTGTTCTCTTTTGCGACTTCAACGCGCTTGGCCTGGCCCAGATCGGTCAACGACGCCTTTTCCAGCGTCAGTCCGACTTCCTCGGCGATCACGGTGCCGCCGGTCAGGATCGCGATGTCTTCCAGCATTGCTTTCCGACGATCACCGAAGCCCGGCGCCTTGACCGCGACCGTTTTCAGGATGCCGCGAATGCTGTTAACGACGAGGGTTGCGAGCGCTTCGCCTTCGACTTCCTCGGCGACGATCAGCAGCGGACGTCCCGCCTTGGCGACTTGCTCAAGGATCGGAAGCAGCTCACGAATGTTGCTGATTTTCTTGTCGTGCAGCAGCACGTAGGGATTCTCAAGAACGGCGTTTTGCTTGTCGGGCTGGTTGATGAAGTAGGGCGACAGGTAGCCGCGGTCAAATTGCATACCTTCGACGACTTCAAGCTCATTGTTCAGCGACTTGCCGTCTTCGACGGTAATGACGCCTTCCTTGCCGACTTTGTCCATCGCATCGGCGATGATTTTGCCAATCTCTTCGTCGGCGTTGGCGGAGATGGCTCCGACTTGTGCGATCTCCTTGCTGGTGGTCGTCGGCTTCGACAGCTTCTTCAGCTCGTCGATGGCTGCAATGACGGCCTTGTCGATGCCACGCTTCAGGTCCATCGGGTTCATGCCCGCGGCAACGTACTTCATGCCCTCGGAAATGATCGATTGTGCGAGTACGGTCGCGGTCGTGGTGCCGTCGCCGGCGTTGTCAGAGGTTTTGGAAGCGACTTCCTTGACCATCTGCGCGCCCATGTTCTCGAACTTGTCCTTCAGTTCGATTTCCTTGGCGACCGATACCCCGTCCTTGGTGACGGTCGGTGCGCCGAAGCTGCGCTCGAGCACGACATTGCGGCCTTTCGGGCCGAGGGTCACTTTGACTGCGTTGGCCAGGACGTTGACGCCCTTGACCATGCGATGACGGGCGTCATCGCCGAAAAATACTTGTTTACTTGCCATGTGTTCTAACTCCAAAAAATTTGTGTTGCCGGGCGCGAAGCGAACCGGCGTATCCAGGTATCGCCGTTAGGCGATCACCCCCATCAGGTCTTCTTCACGCATGACCAGCAATTCCTCGCCTTCGACCTTGACGGTCTGGCCGGAGTACTTGCCGAACAGCACTTTGTCGCCGAC
>JBGTEW010000083.1:0-27688 GCA_041747615.1 Burkholderiaceae bacterium
GCGTCGTGCGTCGCCTGCTCGAAGTTAAACGTATGCGGCCCGACCACCACCGGCGTCCCCACCGCGCACGCCTCGATTAGGTTCTGCCCACCAAGATTCGCCAGGCTGCCACCGATCAACGCGACATCAGCCGCGGCGTAATACATCGCCATCTCGCCCATCGAGTCGCCCAGAAAACAATCGGGGTCAGACCCCGATTGTTTTTCCGAGCCGTTCGAGCGCCGCTGGAAGCGCACGCCGCGCGCTTGGAGCGCCAGCGCGACGTCGTCGAAGCGCTGCGGATGGCGCGGGACGATGATGATCGTTGCATCCCGGCGCCCCGCAAGCGCGTCCAGGATCATCGCTTCCTCACCCTCCCGCGTGCTGGCGAAAAGCCACACCGGGCGATCGCCCAGCGCGCGTTTCCACGCCCTGCCCTTTTCCACCAATGCATCGTCAGGGGCAAAGTCGAATTTCAGATTGCCGATGACCTCGACGGCGGGCGCACCCACCTTCCGGATTCGCGCAGCATCGGCGTCGGTCTGTGCGAGGACCAACGCGAAGCGGCGAGCGGTCTCGCGCATCAACATCGCATATCGACGCGAGACCTGGTACGAGTGCTCGGACAATCGTGCATTGACCAGCGCGATCGGCACGCGCTCGTCGTTCGCAATCGCCAGCAGGTTGGGCCATGTCTCGGTTTCCAGGCTTATTCCAACGACCGGACGGAGCGCGCGCAGGAAGCGTCGCACCGCGTAGGGCAGGTCGTACGGCAAATAGGTCTGCTTAACGCGACCCGGCCAGCGCGCCGCGATGTCGGCACCGGCGGCGCGGCCAGTGGGAGTCATGTGAGTCAACAGGAAGTTGGCCTGCCGATAGCGCTGGGCCAACGCATCGATCAACGGATCGGCCGCTCGCGTTTCGCCTAGAGAGACTGCGTGAACCCAGATCACCGCTCGGCTGTTGTCGAACGCATAGCGCGCAAAGCCAAAGCGCTCGCCCCAATGCGCCCGATACTCAGGCTGGCGTCGAGAGCGCCACAGCAGGTAAAGCGCGGCAAACGGAGCCGCGATGAAAACGACCGCTGTATACGCTGCGCGAACAAGACTCATGCCGAGCGACTCAGCACACGGCCCGCGGCTTCGATCACTTCGCCTGCCGATGGCGCGGCGGTCGCGCTGCCAATGCTCGCGACCGCATTGCCGGCTTGCGCGCCACCGACCAATCCAACCAGTGAAGGATCGTAGTCGCAGTAGATGCCGACCGCCGGCCGACCGATAGCCGCCGCCAGATGCGTCAGACCCGTGTCAAGGCCGATCACGATCGATGCCGTCAGGAAAGTCGACGCAATCGTATCGAGCGGCGATAGCGGAAGTACCGTCGCGCGCTGCATGCGCGCTACCAGCGATTCGGTTCGCCGGCGCTCGGCGGGCGCGCCCCACAACAGAACGCTGGCGATGTTCTGCTCCGCGAGCCAGCGCTCGACGACAAGCCAGCGGTCATCTCCCCACAGCTTCGTCGAGCGACTTGCGTTGACCAGCAGTACCGCTAAACGCGCGCCCTGCAGAGCGTGCGGTGCGGACCTGGGTTCCAGACCGAACTGCGGGGCTCCGTTGACGGTGTAGTCCAGCGCCAGCGATCCCAGCAACCGGCAGCGCTCGACCGCGTGCAAGCGGCCCGGCACATCGAATCGGCGCTGATAAAAGTGCGTCGCGATCCGCTCGCGTACGGTGGACGAATCGAAACCCGCTATCGGTGCCCTCGTCCAGCGCGCAAGCCACGCGCTCTTGGCGAGCCCCTGCACATCGAGCACGAGGTCATAACGCGCGTCGCGCAGCGCGCCTTTTGCAACTCTAACTTCACGCCAGACGGCCGTATCAAACGGGCGCCGCCGCCAGCGCCGAAGAGCGACTCGCTGAACGCCTACAACATAACGGTTCATCGACGGAATGGCGGCAAAGTTTTCCTCGACCAGCCAATCGACCGTCGCCTCCGGACGGGCATGCATGATGTCCGCCGCCAGAGGTAGCGCATGCACGACGTCTCCCATCGAAGACGTCTTGACGATCAGAATTCGCACTTCAGGTCAGTATCTGCAGTCCCTTGATGGGCGCGAAGTCCCGATCGTGCGTCACCAACGCGGCGGCGTTGATTGCGAGCGCACTCGCCACTTGAACCGCATCAGGTAACTTGAGTTTCGTCCGCGCACGAACTCGCGCCGCGCTGTCGGCTATATCGATCGTCAGAGGAACGACATGCCAAGACTCGAGAATCGATTTGTAGCGGTGCGCGAGCGCTTCTTCGCGCTTGCTCAGGGGACCGGTTAGGACTTCCGCGATCGTGATCGTCGTGACAGCGAACTCGATCTCCCCTGCCGCATGCCGCTCGAAAAGCGGTACAAAGCGCGACGCCAGAGAGCGACGGCCTTCGAGGACATAGATGATCGGCGCGGTATCAACGAGGACAACCGACCCCGTGGGCAAGGCGCTGTCGTCTAACGGTCCCATTCGCCGCGCAGCTGCCGTATGGATGCGCCGCTGTTGGCGCCCCATAATCCTTTACCGGAGCCGGCGATGGCGAGGAGTGTTCGCTGCGCGCCAGAAGCAGCAAGGCGATCGATCGGCACGATCGCCGCGACTGACTTTCCATGCCGCGTTATGACCGTCGAGCGCCCTTTCATCGCTTCGACCAACAAAGCTCGAAGCTGGCTACGCGCCTGCTCGACGCCCAGATACTGAGGCTTACGCATCGATTGCGCCTTTTCGACATAAACTGTACGGATTGTACATAACTAGCTGCGATAGCCGTTGGGATTCTGCTGCTGCCACCGCCAGCCGTCGGCGCATGCCCGCTCGATACTTAACTTTGCCTGCCACTTCAACAGCTGCTGTGCCAATGAAGGATCGGCCCAGCAGGCCGCGATATCGCCCGCACGCCGCGGGCCGATGGCGTACGGAATCTCTTTTTGCGACGCGGTTTCGAAGGCAGAGATCATCTGCAACACGCTGGTAGCGTGCCCGGTTCCGAGATTGACGGTCGTATTCCCGGCATTGGCGATTGCGTACTCGAGCGCATTGACGTGCCCGCGTGCCAGATCCGTCACGTGCAGATAGTCGCGCACTCCTGTGCCGTCGGCCGTCGGCCAGTCGTTGCCCCAGATCGTCAACCTGTCGCGCTTGCCGATCGCCACTTGTGTGATGAACGGAAACAGGTTGTTGGGCACGTCTTGCGGATCTTCACCGATCATTCCGCTCTCGTGCGCGCCGATCGGATTGAAGTAGCGCAACGAGACAGCGGTGTGCTGCTGATCGGCGTTGCACCAGTCGAGCAGTATCTGCTCGACCATCGCCTTGGTCTGACCATACGGGTTCATCGGCCGGATCGGTGCGCTCTCTTCGATCGGTAGCTTGTCCGGAATGCCATATACGGTGGCCGACGAGCTGAAGACCACCCGCCGAACGCCTCTTTCGTTCATGGCCTCGAGCAGCGCCAAGGTGCCGCCGACGTTGTTTGCGTAGTACTCGACCGGGCGCGCGACCGATTCTCCGACCGCCTTTAACGCAGCGAAATGCACCACGCCGTCGATCGGACGCTTGAACACGCGCCACATCACCTCGCGATCGCGCACATCGCCGGTCACGGTCGTGACGCGCTTGCCGGCAATCTTTTCGACCCGCTTGACCGCCTCCGGCGAGCTGTTGCTGAAGTTATCCAGACAGACCACGTCGTAACCGCTGCCGAGCAGCTCGACCATCGTGTGCGTGCCGATATAGCCCGCACCGCCGGTAACGAGCACGGTCCTCACGACATCGGAAAAGGCAACCGGGCGTCCGGCTTGAGCTTCAGAATCTGCGCGCCGAACTCGCGCTGGATTCGCTGCAGAGCTGCGGCGTCATCGCCCTCGAAGCGCATCACGACGACCGGCGTTGTGTTCGAAGGCCGCGCCAGACCGAACCCGTCGTCGTATTCGACCCGCACGCCGTCGATCGTGATGATCTCCCGCGCGCCGACAAATTCGCCTTCGGCCTTAAGCCGCTTCACCAGAGAGAAGTTCTCTCCATCGGCGGCCGTCAACTGCAGCTCCGGCGTGTTGATCGCGTTCGGCAATCCATTCAGCACAGCGGACGGATCTGCGTGCCGGCTCAGGATCTCGAGCAGGCGCGCACCCGCGTATAGACCATCATCGAACCCCGGCCAGCGATCGTTGAAGAACAGATGACCGCTCATCTCGCCCGCGAACGGCGCCTGTGTCTCCTTCAACTTCGCCTTGATCAGCGAGTGCCCGGTGCGCCACATCGTCGGCCGGCCACCGTGCTCACGGATCCAGTGCGCCAGCAGCCGCGTGCACTTGACGTCGAAGATGATCTCGGCGCCGGGGTAATGCGCGAGGACGTCCCCCGCAAACAGCATCATCTGGCGGTCCGGGTAAATGATCGAACCATCCTTGGTCACCACACCGAGTCGATCGCCGTCGCCGTCGAACGCGAGCCCGATCTCGGCATCGGTCTCGCGCAGGCTGCGAATCAGATCTTGCAGGTTCTCCGGATGCGCCGGATCAGGGTGATGATTCGGAAACGTGCCGTCGACGTCGCAGAACAGCTCGACGACCTCGCAGCCGAGGCGGCGGTACAGTTCGGGCGCTACCGCCCCTGCGACCCCGTTGCCGCAGTCAATGGCGATCTTCATCGGCCGCACCAGCCGGATGTCGCTGGTGATCGCGTCAAGATAGTCGGGAACCACATCGACGCTGCTGCTGCGGCCGCGCTGACCCGCACTGACGATCCGCCGCTGTTCGATCCGTTGCCGCAACGCCTGAATGCCGTCGCCATACAACGTGGCGCTTGCCATCATCATCTTGAGCCCGTTGTAGTCGGACGGGTTGTGGCTGCCGGTGATCTCTACTCCCGAACCGGTTTTCAGATGGTGCGTGGCGAAGTACAGGACCGGCGTCGGTACCATACCGATGTCGACCACATCCGTTCCAGTGCTCAAGATGCCGTCGATCAGCGCATTCCGTAAAGCGGGGCCGGAAAGGCGTCCGTCGCGGCCGACAGCAATGCGATCGACTCCACTTTCAGACGCGAGAGAGCCGAGTGCGGAACCGATCGCGCGAACCGCCGACTGGGTCAGCGTACGATCGACCACTCCGCGCACGTCGTAGGCCTTGAAGATCGATGGATCGGGAAGTGTCACGTCGATGGCTTGCTCATTCGATATGGATTCTAACGGCCGGCGGTGCGCTGATAAGCTTTGCATCGAACACCAGCATATGACGATGGCAGCGGCAAACTATCAGTTCAATGCAACTACTCCCAATCATCCTTTCCGGCGGCTCCGGCACCAGGCTTTGGCCGGTTTCGCGCGAGGCGATGCCGAAGCCGTTCATGAAAATCGCCGGTGGCAAGAGCCTGCTGCAGATGACGTGGGAACGCGCCTGCGCGCTGCCCGGTGTCTCACACGCCGCGGTGGTGACCAACCTGGCGTACTCGTACAAGACCGCCGAAGAATTGATGGACGAGACGGGGGGGAAGCAGATTTCTCTGCTGCTCGAGCCAGTCGGCCGTAATACGGCGCCGGCAGTCGCGCTCGCCGCACTGTGGGCGCAAGCCAAGTTCGGATCGGATGTCGTGCTGGTCGTATTGGCGGCCGATCACCTGATCGATCAGCAAGCGGGGTTCAACGATGCCGTAGCCGACGCTGCGGCTCTGGCCCATCGCGGAGGTCGGTTAGTCCTGTTCGGCATCGAGCCGACCGGACCCGATACCGGATACGGCTATATCGAGTGGAGCGCAGAGATCGCAGGCTCTCGAGCCCACGAAGTGGCGCGATTCGTCGAGAAGCCGTCTATCGAGAAGGCCGGCGAGTATCTGCGCGCCGGCAATTTCGTCTGGAACAGCGGCATGTTCTGCTTTACCGCGGCCGCGATCCTCGGCGCTTTGAAGGATCATTCACCCGACGTCCTGCAGGCAGCCCAGCGCGTGGCACAGCTGAGCGCAATGGACGCAAGCGGGCAGGTCGTATTCGACGCAACGTCGTTCGGAGAACTGCCCGACATCTCGATCGACTACGCGGTGATGGAGAAGGCTGCGAACGTTGCCGTCATCCCCTGCGCGTTTGGCTGGAGCGACATCGGCAGCTGGAAAGCCGTCGCCGAAACGCGCGTGACAGACAAGGACGGCAACAGCAGCGAAGGCGATGCGATTCTGGTCAATTCGCGCGGCACCTATGTGCGAGCGGAGAACAGATTGGTGGCGGCAGTGGGAGTGGATGACCTGGTGGTGATCGACACGCCGGATGCAGTGCTGGTAGCACACAAGGAGTCGAGCCAACAGGTCAAGGACATTGTTGCGAAGTTAAGAAAGGACGGCCATATGGCCGCCAAAGAGCACCTGACCGTTCATCGCCCGTGGGGCAAGTACACGGTGCTGCACGACGCACCCCAGTTCAAAGTCAAGCGAATTGAAGTGAATCCTGGCAAGAAACTATCGTTGCAGCTGCACCACAAACGCTCGGAGCATTGGGTTGTCGTGCAGGGAGAAGCGCTCGTTACGGTCGGCGAAGACGTCGTCACTTTGAGGCCCAACGAATCGATCTACGTTCCGCTCGAGGTCAAACACCGGATCGAGAACGCTACCGATCGAATGTTGACTATCGTCGAAGTGTCATGCGGGAGTTATCTTGGGGAGGACGATATCGTGCGGTTCTCGGATGATTTCGGGCGGGCGTGACGTCCTTTCAGGAATGTGATCTTCGGTTCACTTCGCGAGCGTCGAACCATCTGGCATGGTGAGCTGGTACTGCGCGCGGGATCGCTCAAGCGCGCCGGTTCGCTTGACAGTCGCGATGAGAACATCCACTTCTGAAAAATCGAACGCAACAGTCCAGCGCTGCATGAGCGAAAGTGCACGGATGAGGCCGGCAGGATCGTTCTGGCGCGACAACTGACGCTGGCTGTCTACGTACTCCTCGTGAAACAGCGTTGGAATGATGACGCGCGCTTCGCCCACGCGTGAAAGCTCGGCATTCATGACCAGCCTGGATATTCGCCCGTTGCCGTCATTGAAGGGATGCACCTCGGTCACGAGGAACGAGTAGTAAACGGCGCGCGCGAGCCCTTCGGGAATGCTTCCCGCAAGTAAGGAACCCTCAATCAAGGTGCCCCGCACCAAGTGAGGATCGACGAACCAGGTCTCGCCCGCCCGGTTACGCTCGAGCTTGAACTGACCAGGGCTGCTCTCCGGCCGCTGTTCCAGCATTTGCGCATGGCGCCTCGCAAGCTCCTCCGGAAAATCCGCGCCGAAAGGAGGAACGGTATCGCGGCCGGGAGACTGAAGCGCGAGACGAAAGACCTGCAGAATGTCGTGTGAGTCTTTCGGGCGCTGCTCGACGATGCGCCCTTCGAGCGCGATGTCGCGCGCCTCTTCGATTGCGAACTCGGTTCCCTCCACATAGTTAGAGAAGTACGCTTCGAGAAACGCGAAGGTCGAGCGTGCCGGCTCGTTCATCGCCACTGCGGTCCGGCGGGCGAGCACCTCTACCCGAAGCTTGGCCGCGAGCGTTTCGAAGCGTGCCATCCTCTCGCGGTCAACCGGCGTGCCCTTAGCAACGAGCTTTCCCTCTTTCGTCTTAAGCGTGTCGTCGGCATGCGTCGCCAGCAGCGCACCGATGAGTTTGTCGAGCTTCCTGAACTGCTCCTTGAAGCCCATGGGGTCGACGAGCGCCCTCGCGTCATCGCGGATCCGATTGAGTTCACTCTCGCCATTCGCGTGCATCACCTTGATGAGCAACTCTTCGACCGCGTTCGCACCCGCAGACCTGCCGCGCGCGCCGCGCTCGGGAGACAAATTTTCCAGGAGCTGGCGAGGACGGGAAGCGAAATAAAGCTTGCCGTCTCCGAGCGGCATATCGCCAGGTAACGGGCCCGAACCTTTGACAAGGACGGCCTGTACTCCAGGCAAGGTGATTTTTCGGTTGAAGTTGGTCGGGTGGCTCAGGTGTACGACCCCGTCCGACGTGATCCCTCCCGCGTGCGCGCTGCGGTACGACACGACTCCTCCAGGAGCGAGAGCCCCGAGGATCCGGAACCAATTCCGGCGCACGACCGCTCTCTGCGCCGCTGGATCCTTCTCGCGAATGTAGACGCCTTCCGCGATGCGGTTCAGCTCGCCTTCCTTGGCCCGGCGCTGAATCGCCCGCGTTTCGGCCCCCGACTCGTTGCCGCGGGTGATAAACACTTCGTCTTGTCGGGTAGCTGCTAGGTTTGCCACTGCGCGGCGCTAATTTGTCGGCTAGGCGCTATTTTATGGCATTTTTGTCGTTTAATTGCTAGCTTTCTCGTCGATGCTACAGCCTTACGGGATTTTTGGCCTTCGGTTTCTCGTTGTTTACTTTTTACGCTCGATCTGTCGCGACCAAAGACGCTAGGCCCGCGCGCCGCGCAGCTCTTCACTGATCTGAATGAACTGCGCCGGTCTACGTTCACTTGCAGGATGTGAGATCGATCACCGGTCTGTCCGGGGTGGCGAACCACTGGATCGACAAAGAGCGCTCTGTGATGATCAGCGACATGGAGCGCACGATCATCGATGGACTGCCGCACCCGGCGTTTGTCGTTGGCATCACCGAAGTCGCCAAGGGTTTGTGGATCAAGCGCGATGCGCTGAAAGCCGAACGGCTGGTGGACTACGCACTACGCTTTGGCGTCGGCGCGGTTGTGCGCCGGCTCGGGTTCCTGCTGGAACACTATGGCCTGGCCGATGCATCCACGCTGAAACAGCTGCGTGCCAAGTTGACGGCGACTTATCAGCGCCTCGATCCGCTGCTGCCTGCTGAGGGTGCCTTCGTCTCGCGATGGCGGCTCCAACTGAACGTGACACCGGAAGAACTGGATGCCGTGAGGCTTGGCTGATGATTCCCCAACGCAACATTTCCCTGATTGCGAACAAGCTGGTGTGAAGGTCGATATCACAATCAACGAGGTCCTGTGCTTCCCGCTGAAAGCCCGCCCGATCCTGCGCACCTACGACAGCTTCGACGACTTACCCGAGGGCCGACCGTGAAGGTCTATGCCATCGAAGAGATCGTAGTTGAGAAACTGCTGGCCTTGCGTGATCGCGCCCGCAATGAGCCGCGCGACCTGTATAAACTCTGGCATCTACTGGGTTCCACTGACTTGCGCATCCGGGAGCTGCGCACCGAACTCGATGCCAAGCTGGCATTACGTCAGCGCTCTATTGCTGGCATGGAACAGGCGATCGCCTCGAAGGAAGATCGTCTGCGGCGACTCTGGGTCGCCCGTCCCTCACACCAGATGAACGATCTGCCGCCGTTCGATGATGTCTTTAGGGAAGTGCTGCGCGCGGTACGCCCCGCCGATTTGCCCAAGGCGGAAGGCTGATCGGGGCTCAGGTCACGCGTGGAAGTGGCGGTCAACCTCGGCCGGGCGGCAGCGAGCATGCTGCGCTGACGCGCTGACGAGAATCATGCGGAACTATCGCAGCTGATCCAGGCAATCAGCGAGCGATTCGCGCCAGTCCGTTACTTGCAGGTTCCACACGGCGCGCGCCTTTTCGGTGCTCAACCGCGAGTTCATGGGTCGCCGGGCCTGGGTCGGAAACTCGCTCGTCTTGATCGCTATCAGCTGCGGCACTTTCGCAGCGGAGCGCGCGCGTTCGAGCGCGAGGATTTCCGAAGCGAACCCGTACCAGCCGGCTTCGCCGCGGTTGGTCAGGTGCACCGTATCGCCCGCGCCGATGCGCCGGCGCGCCGCATCGCTCGAAAACACCAGCTCTACAAGCCGCGCGCTGAGTAAACCCCAGCTGATGCGCAGGATCAGATGAGCGCAGTCGGGCTGCCGGACTCTATGCTCGCGTCATTTCTGATCTAATCGTCAGCCATCGATGCCTATTGCAGCTAAGCTTTCGATGGTTCGTCATCGTTCCGCGCTCGCGGCGACGTTCATGCGGGAGCATTGGCGCTCGATGCGTGAACTGGGACCAATGGCACCTTTGCGCGCGGCACAACGCTGGCGCTCGCCGGAGTTTCTCGCGGTGTTCGACGAGTCGGAACCCCTGGTGACCGTTTGCATCGCCACCTTCAATCGGGCTCGCGTGATGAGTGAGCGAACGCTCCCTTCGCTATTGCGCCAGAGCTACTCCAGGCTGGAAATCTTGGTGGTAGGTGACTGCTGCACCGATGACACCGGCGCGAGGATCGCCGCACTCGGCGATTCACGAATACGCTTCGTCAACCTGCCGACGCGCGGTCCCTACCCGGATGAGCCTGAGCGGCGATGGTTGGTGGCCGGCTCGATCCCAATGAACCGCGCCTTACGTGAGGCTCGCGGCAGCTTCATCACTCATCTCGACGATGACGACGAGTACACACCTGATCGCATTGAGAAGTTGCTGACCCTTTCAAGACTCACTCGATCGGACTTTGCGTTTCATCCCTTCCACGCGCAACTTAAAGACGGCTCCTGGTGGAAAAACCCGGCTACGTGGTTTAGGCATGGTTATGTCACGACATCTTCAGTCTTTTATCACTCATTCTGGAAGTCGATTGAATGGGATCTGGAGGCATGGCGCTATGGGGAGCCGGGCGACTGGAACCGTTTTCGTAAGATCCGCTTTCTCGGCGCAAAAATCGCACGCCATTCCGAATCCATGCTGGTTCACTACCGCGAGCAAAACCAGGCTGACACCTAGTGGAAATTCCCTTTTTGCGCCCGCGTCTCGTCGAACTCGCGGACTATGCGAGCTTGCTCGAGCAAATCGACTCATCGAGGCTTTATTCGAACTTCGGCCCGCTGAACACGCTATTCGAACAACGCGTGGTTGCCGAGCATTTCGACGGTGTCGGTGCTGCCGCGACGGTGTGTAACGCTACATTGGGATTGATGCTGGCGATTGAGGCCGTCAAACGGCCGGGCCGCTACGCAGTGATGCCCAGCTTTACGTTTGCTGCTACACCGCTTGCCGCGCAATGGTGCGGATTGCAGCCCTATTTCGTTGATGTCGAGGCCAGCAACTGGTGTGTCGACCCAATCCGATTGAACGAGGCGTTAGCGCATCTGGGCGATGCGATCGCCGTCGTGGTCACGTATGCGACGTTCGGCACCGCGCTCGATCTAGCACCGTACGCGGCATTGATCGACCGCGGCGTGCCGGTGGTGGTTGATGCAGCGCCGGCGCTGGGTACACGTTGGGCAGAGCAGGGATTCGGGGTCGGCTTTAAGGGCCCGATCGTTTACAGCCTGCACGCGACAAAAACATTCGGCATCGGCGAAGGCGGCTTGGTTTATTCAGCAGACGGCGCAATCGTGCGGAAAGTTAAGGCCCTGTCCAATTTTGGCTTCGATGCCAGTCGCGCGTCCACGGCACTCGGTTTGAACGCAAAGCTCTCGGAGTATGGAGCGGCGGTGGCATTGGCGACGCTTGAGAGCTATTCAGATAAAGTTGTGCTGCGACGCAGCCTGTACGAGGAATATGCCGCGAACTTCGATCAGCTTGGGCTGTCCGCTGCAGGCTGGCAGTTTCAGGCGCTGCGCGGAGAAGTAGCGCATCAGTTCGTCCCGGCGATTACGCCCTCCGGCCTCACAAGCACGAAAGCGATAACCGACCTCGCCGTTAGCTCGATCGAGGCGCGAACCTACTTTTCTCCAGCGTGTCACGCCCAGCCGCAGTTCGCTGCCGCACCGCGCGCGTCGTTGTCGGTTACCGACGATCTCGCTGTACGTATCGTCAGCCTGCCGTTGTGGGATGACATTGGCGTACAGCGAATCCGGCGTGTATGCGAAGCACTCGCTTGGTCTACTGATCCGACTTGACGCGGGGATAATGGCAGCTTGCGGCTACGGTCGTGCTTCGACAATCAACTCCTGATGAAAGGGCCGGGTTTCCAAACCTTCGAGCGGAGCATGCCGGCTTTTACGGTAAGGCACGCGATCGATTGATCGGAAGCCCGCTTCGCCCAGCATCTGTCGCAACTCCTCTTCGTCATATAGAAACACATGACCCCAAAGTCGCATCGACTCGTTCAGCAGCCGGCACGAAGATGCCGGATGCCAGTTCATGTCGGCCCACTCGCCGAGACGCCCTGATTCGTATTCTTTGACAAGAAAGCGTAGGTCTGGAGTGCTGACCCGCAGGACGCCATCATCTGTCAGCACCCGGTGGCATTCGCGCATCAACCGTACGCCGTCGTCTCGTTCGATATGCTCGATGAAATGCTCGGTGTAGATGTACCGAACCGATGAATCCGCTTTTGGCAGCGGCTGCTTCAGGTCACAACGATATGAGCCTGGCCCGCCAGCAACATCGAGGTTGCCCCATCCTTGCATCACGTTCGGCCCGCAACCGAGATGCAGTCGATCGATCGACGCGAGCGACCGAGCGAGCTTGACCCGACGTCCGTGTGCGCCGCTCCAAGGCAGCAGCCACTTCGCAGCTCGCGACGTGACGGCACGATGAAAGTCTCGCATCGCTTGGCGACCCAGGTTGGCAAGGTGCCGATTCTATTAGGGACGCACGCGCCTAATGCTCATGCACTGCGGTCGTACACTCGGGCGCCATGGAGCCTCTCGATACCGCACCCTTACTCGGGCTACACGGCGCCGGTGCTTTCGGTCGCGAGTGCTTGCCGCTCGCGCGATGTGCAGCCAAAAGTCATCCCGCGACAGGAGCACAGATCGTTTTCGTCGAAGAGGAGCCGCACGCCGAGCGTGTGGCAAACGTCCCAGTATGGAGCCATCGGCGGTTTCTAGATCACGCCGGCTTGCGGTATTTCAGCATTGCCATTGCTGACTCGCGAACTCGCGCGCGACTGGCGGACCGATGCATCGCAAGCGGAGCGAGTCCGCTATCACTGGTGTCAGAACGAGCGCTTCAGTACGCCGATGCCTCGATAGGAGCAGGAATTGTCCAGTGCCCTTTTTCGACCGTTTCCTCTGAGGCAAGAATCGGCCGCTTCGTCCATCTAAACTTTGGTGTCTATGTGGCACACGACTGCGTCATCGGCGACTTCGTGACCCTCGCTCCCGCCGCGCAATGTCTGGGTCGAGTTCACATCGGCGAACACACGTTCGTTGGAGCAGGCGCGGTGATACACCAGGGAACGCGAGAACAGCCCCGCCGGATCGGAGCCAACGCGATCATCGGAATGGGCGCCATCGTGCTGGAAGACGTTCCCGATGGCATCACTGTCGTCGGGAACCCGGCGCGCCCTATTTGATCTGCCGGTTTTGCTGCAACAAAATCACTTCATCAAGACACATGCGCAGCGAGGCGCGCCAGTCCGGCGCGTCTACTTTCCAATCTCGTTTCAACAACGAAAGGTCGAGTTGCGAATTGCGCGGTCGCGCGGCCCGAGCGCCGTACTGTTCTGTCGAGACGGGAACTATGCGCGGTACGCGCATGCCGACTGCAGCCATGAATCTGAAGATCTCGGTGGCGAATCCATGCCACGACGTGCGGCCTTCATTGGATAGATGCACGGTCGCCCCGGAACGAACTTGCTCCTTAGATGACGCCTCGCGGCTGATCTGCCACATCATGGCGGTGGTCACTGCCGCAACGAAGCGCGCCCACGTTGGAGCACCAAACTGGTCGTCGACAATCCGAAGCTCGTCGCGCTCGTGCGCCAACCGCAGCATCGTTTGCAGAAAGTTAGCCCCGCGAGCCGCATAAATCCAACTCGTGCGCAGGATCAAGTGCGGCGCTCCACTGGCGCGAATCGCCTCCTCACCCAGTAACTTGCTGCGTCCGTATGTGCCAAGCGGCTCCGGATGATCGTTCTCGTTATAAGCGCCTGACTTTGTTCCATCGAACACGTAATCCGTCGAATAGTGAACTAACGTTGCGCTTACGCGCGCGCATGCGGTGGCCATCGCACTTACTGCGTCGGCGTTAATGAGCTGTGCGCGCTCAGGTTCGATTTCAGCAGTATCGACTTGGGTGTAAGCAACGCAGTTGACCACCCAATCGGGTTTCAGGCTGTCGATCAGTGCGACCACACGCGGCGGAGCAGTCAAGTCAAGCTGCGATCGATCGATGGCACTCACGTCGCCGAAGCCCTGCAACGATCGAACCAACTCCCACCCCACTTGGCCGGTGGGACCGAACACGACAACCTTCGTCATTTAAAGGTCTCCGCATCGCGAAACCTCGCACCAACTCTGTCCTTCGGCGCCACCAAAGGTTCCTGCTCGAGGCGCCACTCAATCGCCAAGTCGGGGTCGTTCCACACGATGGTGCGTTCCGAGCCGCGGTCGTAGTAGTCGCTGGTTTTGTACAGAAAGTCGGCGGTGTCGCTGAGGGCTACAAAGCCATGCGCCAAACCAGCGGGAATCCACAATTGCCGCTTGTTCTCGGCGGACAATTCTTCGCTAACCCATCGACCGAAGGTCGGACTAGATCGTCGCAGATCAACCGCTACATCACGCACTCGCCCTGAAATTACTCGCACCAACTTCCCCTGCGCGTGCCGAATTTGATAGTGCAGCCCTCGCAAGACATGACGTGACGATCGCGAATGGTTGTCCTGAACGAAGGTCACCTCTAGTCCAGTGTCACGCCTGAACGAACGCGCGTTGTAGCTCTCGAAGAAAAATCCACGCTCGTCGCCGAACACTTCCGGCTCGATCAACAGCACATCGGCGATGGCGGTCGGGGTGACCTTCATGCGTTTCAGATTTCGGACGCCCGCGCTAGCGTGCCTCGTTCAGTATGCTGCGCAGATACTGCCCGTAAGAACTCTTATCGAGAAGCGCAGCCAGGCGCAGCACCTGATCTGCGTCGATCCACCCGCTGCGAAATGCAATCTCCTCCGGACACGCGATCTTGAGTCCCTGCCTCCGCTCGATCGTCTCGATGAACAACGAGGCTTCGAGCAGCGACTCGTGTGTACCCGTGTCGAGCCACGCATAGCCGCGACCCATGATCTCGACGTTAAGCTGCCCCAGCACGAGATAGGCCTTGTTGATGTCGGTGATCTCAAGTTCACCGCGAGCGGATGGGCGCAAGGATGCTGCAAGCTCCACCACACGCTGGTCGTAAAAGTACAGGCCGGTCACCGCGTAGTTCGACTTTGGCGTTGACGGCTTTTCCTCGAGGCTGACGGCGCGGCCGCCCGCATCGAACTCCACCACACCATATCGCTGCGGGTCGGTGACGTGATACGCGAACACAGTGCTGTCTTGCTGCCGAGCCACGGCATTCTGTAGTTTTGCTGGAAGATCGTGTCCAAAGAAAATGTTGTCGCCGAGAATCAGCGCCGACGGATGGTCGCCGATAAATTCGCGGCCGATGATGAATGCCTGCGCCAGGCCATCGGGTGAAGGTTGCACCGCGTACTGAATGTCGATGCCCCAGGCACTCCCGTCGCCAAGCAACTCGGCGAAGCGAGGCGTATCTGCGGGGGTCGATATCACCAGGAATTCACGGATACCAGCGAGCATCAGCGTGCTCAGCGGGTAATAGATCATCGGCTTGTCGTAGACCGGAAGTAGCTGCTTCGACACAGCCTGCGTCACTGGATAGAGGCGGGTACCGGAGCCGCCGGCAAGGACGATTCCCCTTCGCTGCATCGTCATGCGGCTTGAATGTCTCACTACGGGAGCACAGGCCTGAGTCTACAATGACCGCCGCCTTACGCCGCGCGCTTCTGCAGTCAACGACGTTCCCGATGAACAAGCAACGCAACATCCTCGTTCTGTACGACCCCGCATGGACCCACATTCCGACCGTTAGAGATTTCTTGCGAGGGTTGCAGCGGTACTCGCAGCATCGCATCGTCTTCGCGCCAGCCCGTTGCACTGGCTCCGATACCGCCGCTTGGCTCCACGATTTCGACGCCGTCGTGCTGCACTTTTCAGTGCAGCTGTTTTCCGACTGGCCCTTTACAGCGTTAGCCGATCAGCTACGTAGCTTCAAAGGCTTGAAGGCCGCTTTTCTGCAAGATGAGTACGAACACACCGAAATGACGCGCCAGGCGCTTGAGTCGCTGCAGATCACTCTGGTATTCACTTGTGTCCCCGAGGCGGAACTTGCAAAGTTTTATCCGACAGAACGCTTCCAGCACGTGACGTTCGTTCAGGTCTTGGCTGGCTACGTACCGCTGGACTTCTCTCGACGTCAGGGCTTGGCATCGCCGCTAAGCGAACGCTCTATCGAGATCGGTTATCGCGGGCGGCGACTCGCCTACTGGTATGGCTCATTGGCAATGGAAAAGTGGTGGATCGGCCGCGATGTCGATGCGCTATGCCAAAAGCGGGGAGTCGTATGCGACATTGGATGGTCGGAGGCCGACCGTCTGTATGAGGATGATTGGTATCGTTTTCTCGGCCGTTGCGTCGCTATTCTTGGCTGTGAGAGTGGCGCAAACCTGATCGATGAGCACGGTGAGGTGCGTCGAGCGGTAGAGAAATATCTTGAGTCCCGGCCCGAAGCTGACTTCGCGGAGGTGCGCGCTGCATGTTTGGCTCAGCACGACGGTAATACGCGAATGAACCAGATATCACCGCGCGTTTTTGAAGCCATTGCGATGCGCACCGCATTGATTTTGTACGAAGGCCAGTACTCCGGCATTGTCGAACCTGGCCGACACTACTTTCCTTTGAAGAAGGACTGTTCCAATTTCGACGATGCGATTCGCTTCATCCGGGACCCTGTTTCGGTACTCGCCATGACCAACCGCGCCTTTGAAGACATCGTAGCCTCGGGCCGATACGGTTATCAATCGCTGGCCGCCGCGTTCGACGCGGGGCTCGAAAACCTGGCGCCCGGCTACAGCCAGCAGTTGAAGCAGTCGCAGTTTTCATTGACACCGGCGTGTGATGACGGGTCGCTGCAGTTCATGCTGCTCAACGGCGAACCCGGCGGCGGCCGGCGCGCCATCTCCAAGGTGCGGGCGGGACTACCTTCGGAGGAGTTACTGCACGCGGATACCTGTTTCATCACATTGGAACGACGCGACTCGCCCCTGCGCTCTGTGCGATGGCGAGAGAGCGCAGCCAACAATGAATACATCGCGCGTCTGCCGGAATGCCGGATCGGCCATCTGCAGCTTAGCCAGGATGCGCCGGACGCAGCAGCGGTCACTGGCCGAGTTGTGCTGCTGTTCCGCGGCAGGCAGACTTGCTCGCGGACCATTGTTTTGCAGTCCGGCGCGCCGACGACGGTTGCGGAGCCTGTCATCGCCGACAAAATCCGCTTTATCTTCGAACGCGGCACGAAGGCACGAGCACCTTTCGTGCGCGGCAAGATCAGGCGTATCGCGGCAGAGTATTCGCTAATTCCGCCCGAACCAATTTCCACGCGCGCAGCAAAACGGCTTTGGCACACGCTGCCGCTACCGTTTCGCTTAAGTCCAATGGCGATGAGGGTGAAGGCGGTCGCGCGAGCGTTCAGGGGGCGTTTGCGCCCGGCGCTTGCCCCTGCAAAGACGGATGCGTTGTTTCGCCGTCGATAAACGCGCGATGCCATAGCTCTACGCATAACAATCCCCACGTCAAGCGACTGAACGACTGGTCCGTCTCAAGATGTTTGGCAACTCTGGAGACATCGTAGAGTCCCCGCTCTCGCGCGCGCTGAGAGAGCAGCGTGTCGTGCACAAAGTCTCGCGCCACGCCCTTGTACCAATGTCCTAGCGGCACGGGAAACCCCATTTTGTCTTTGCGATCCAGTACAAGCGGGGGAACGATGTGCCGGACCGCTTCCCTAAACACGTGCTTCAGCCGCCCCGATGCAAACTTGATTCTAGTCGGCACACGCGCCGCAAGCTCTACCAGGCGATGATCAAGCAGCGGCACCCGCGACTCGATCGAAACTGCCATGCTGGTGCGGTCCTCCACATGTAACAGGGCCGGCAGGGAAGCCTTCAGATCAAAGTACGTCATGCGCTCGATCAGTCCTGCGCGCTCCGGCTTGTTGAAGACATCGTTGAAAGCGTCGCGCGGCTGGTAGGAGCCCGACCAAAGCTCCGGGGCAAGCAATGCTCGCATCCCTTCACTTCGGTCGATCAGCGAGAAATAGCGGCTGGCCGGATCGTCGAACAAGCCTGCCGACCACAATCGTGAAAGTATCGGCTTGTAGTCGTTGAGCACGGAAAGATTCGGAGCAATCTCATGCAGCAGGCGCGCGCCCCCGCCTGTTCCATCGATCGCACTCTGCAGCGCCTGTTCTAGATAAGGAATCAGGTAGCGTGCATAGCCGACAAAGATCTCATCGCCGCCCTGCCCTCCGAGCACCACCTTGACAGATTGCGCCGCCAGCTTCGAAACGTAAAACTGCGGAATGAGTCCTGGGCCGGCTACCGGCTCGTCCATCAAGTACATCAGGCGCGGTAGCAGCGTCGAAAGCTCGTCGCCGGTCACGTACGTCTCGTGGTAGCGGGCCTTGATGCGATCGGCAACCGCGCGTGCGTAAGCAGATTCGTCGAACGCCGGCCCCTCGTGGAACGCACCGGTAAAAGTCTGCAGCCGTTCGCCCTGCAACAGTGATGAAGCGATGCATGCCACGGTACTCGAGTCGAGCCCGCCCGAAAGATGCGCGCCCAGGGGAACATCGGAACGCAGATGGATGCGAACCGCGTCCTCGAGCAGGCGCGATAGCTCACTAACGGACTCGGCCTCGGTCCAACCGGGATCCTCAGGGTACGAGACTTCCCAGTACTGCGTGACCTTCAGGTCGATAGCGCCGTTAGCGAGCCGGGCCAGCAGCGACTGCCCGGGCTCGAGCCGCTTTATTCCATCGAAGAGCGTCCTATCCTGCAGGCAGAACTGGAACGTCAAGTAATCGCAGAGCCCTCTCGGATCGACCCGCGCCGACACCGATCCAGATGCCAGTATCGCCTTGATTTCAGAGGCGAACACAAACTCGTGGTCGCTGAAAAAGAAATAGAAGGGCTTAATTCCTACGCGATCACGAGCGCAGAACAACAGTTGCTGTCGTTTGTCCCAAATAGCGAAAGAAAACATGCCAAGGAAGTGCTGCAGGCACTCCGCGCCCCATTGTCGCCACGCATACAAGATGACCTCAGTGTCGGAGTACGAGCTGATCGAGTGACCGTAGGACAACAACTCACGCCGCAACTCCAGATAGTTATAGATCGCCCCGTTAAAGATGATCGTGATCTCGCCATCCGCGGTACTCATGGGCTGGTGCCCGTGCGCCGGATCGATGATTGCTAGACGCCGATGGCCAAGACAGACGCCGGCGGCAGGATCTTCGAAAACACCATCGCCGTCAGGACCCCGGTGCGTCATCACCTCGCCCATGCGTACTACGCGCGAGCGACGTTGTTCAGCGCTCTCGATTGAGATGATTCCGCTTATTCCGCACATCTGGCATGCGCGAAACGTTGATACACATCAGACACACTTTTCCCCTTCACGCTCCGCCGATAGAATCTTGAGTTATCGTCAATCTCCAAGAGAGCAAGTCAATAACCATACTTCAATCGGTGACAAGTTGTCCGCGCGCACGGTGGTTTGCGATTAAATTGACCACAGAGAGTACTGAGCTTGTATTCCTACATTACGCGTCATCGCATTGTAAAAACGGTCGACATAGCTCAAGGCCAGTCGCAACGACGTGCGCCGATAAGTCGTCGCCGCAGACCGGCTGGCAGAATGGATTTCAGCGTTGCGTACACCAAGCGTTCGAACCACGACCGGTGACTATCAGGACGTTGGGCGCGATCCACTGCTGACTGCGCCGCCCCCCTGAGTCCGGTGCGTACGGCTGCGGGCAACATTCGGAGCATCGCGCGAAACAACGACTCAGTCATAGACGTATGTACGATGGTCCAACGTTCCTGAATTGAAAGGTCGGGCAACGGAGCAATGATGTGCTCGCCATGAACACGGTTGCCGCGCCCTTGCACGAGGCGGTCACGTTCTGAAACTAATGCATCCATCACGACTGCGAACCGTCGGTCGTATGAATTTTCCTCTGCCAGTTGTCGGCGACGACGTAACGAAGCCCTATCCAGCCGCGTTTCGGCCGCCCGTTGCATGGCGACCGCAAAATCGCCTGGATTCCGAGCATAGTAAATGTCGCTCGCAAATCGATCTAATGCGGCTATCGGAACACTGACGACGGGTAAACCGCACGCTACATACTCGAGCGCTTTCAGCGGAAAGCTATTGCCAATCCACTCGTCTTGGACAAAGGGGATTAGTCCTACTGTCGCCGAACACACCAGTCTGGCAAGTTCGGCGGGATCAAGAATGCCCAGATACTGCACATTGGGATGCGCTAGCAAGGACTGCCAGTCCTCGCCTGCATGCTCGTCAGAACCGCAGAACAGGAATTCCCAGTCCGGGAGCGATCGGACAAGTTTAAGCAGCAGTGCGTAATCCAACCGTTTGTTAATCCCGCCTTGGAAAACCGCGACCCTTTCGCGCTGCGGGACTGTTGTTTCCTTGCGCGCGTCCACCACGCTCAAGAGAAAAGAAGCGTCGCAGCCATTTTCCGCGACCAACGCAGGCCCGTCATATCCCCCTTGGGTCCGAAAGGATGAAAGCACACCCTCGCTCACCGCGATCAACAGGTCTATAGAGGAAAGCTGCTTCCGAACCGAGTCGGCTGTGGCCTGCTGGTCGAGTTCCCAGCCCACACTTGGCGTGAAAAAGTCTTCTGTGGCGTGAAATACCCGCAGCGCCTGGGGCATCGCCGAAATCAGAGCCTCGTAGTGCAAGCTGTTATAGATCCACAACAATGGAAAGCGGATTCTGCGATTGTTCAACAGCTGTCTGAATTGCAAAACGTCATATGCGCGGAGTGCACTCGGGCAATGAATAACTTCGATTCCTGAGATTTCAGTCAGTTCGGCCTGTAACGGCGCTCCCGGTTCCGACCATGGTTGCACGAAGAACACGGGAAGTTCGCGCGCAAAGCGCGAAGCGTAGTGATATCTATTGCTGCGAGGCTCTGTTTTCCATGTCGACCACGTCAACATGACGACGGCGTCGAAAGACCCGGACAATTTCATCGCGTGGCGTAATCGACAGCCGCTACATCCGTCGTACGCGGTGATACAACGGCAGGAGAACCCGCCGGTAGATGCTTCGGCACCCCGCGAAGATTAGCGGGCGGCCGGCAAGGTTACGGGCGATGCGTGTCTTTATACGTCGCGCAGCTTCCCTTAACAGCACGCGCGCTGGCATGTTTTCGATACCGGCGGCGTGCGCGTTCACATCATGCGACAGAGGCGCCGGCACCCCCGCTTCGGATCCAACGACGGGAAACGTGGAGTGCCAAGGGCGTAGCACGGACAACGGCAGCTGCACTTTCAACGGCGCCTCCATGTCTAAAGGCGCCCGCGTCACCATGCCGCGGCCCAGATCAACCTCTCGTGATTGTTCCGGCCTTAGCTTCCAGCCTACTCGATTGCGCAGCCCTACGAGGCCGTAGACAAGCTCGTAGTCCTTCGACCAACCTATCGTATCTGCGAGAAAATCGTCAAAGCTCTCGACAAATCGGCGATAGCTGTAATGGCCCGATTCGACCACGTGCCCGTAGGCTCGGTCAGCCAGGGCCTGGAGATATGCGTCGTTCGCGAGCTTCGAGAGTACGTCGTCGACATTGCTGAAGTCTTTCTTGAGTGGGATGTAGTGCTTCCAGGGATCGACGACGCCCGAGTAAGTGCCTTCGAACATCACGAGAGCCGTCTTATAGGCAATCGACTCAAAGACTTTGGGCGAGACCTGGTTCACGACCACCTTGCCCTCGTGCTGCGCCAAATACCGAACAAATATCTGTTCGTAGCTTAACGTCGGGTCTGTAGCCAAGGCTTTCTCGATGTTACGGCGAATGTCGCCATACTCGTCGAACACGTTCGCGCCGCTTTCCGTCGCCAGGGTCGCCTTGCTGTTCTCAAGAAATAGGTACCAGTCGTCGCCGTAAATCCGTCTGTCGGCCTCCCACTCAATGTTGACCGGGATCCCGCGCTCATCGCAGATCCGGCGCATGCCTTGCCCGATGGCGAGCTTTTCGCGACCCAAGTTCCCGTACCAATACGGCAAGTCACGACCGCGATAGCCTATGACCCACTTACGCTCGGCGATTGGCTTTAGCCGCTTCGGCGGCTTGGGCTTAAGAGGCACAAAGCCCGCAAGCGTCTCGCGAAAGTCGACGTATGGGAATCGCCATTTTGGATACACGGCCTCTACATAAGTTTTCGGCACGATAGTAAAAACAGCGTGAATTCCTAGTCGCTCGATCCACTTGCGCGTGATCTCGGTGGTCTCGTAGTCGTCCTGGACGAAGGCGATTTTGAGTCCGCCATAGCCCTGCAGCGCTTCAGTGCAAGCGGGCGACAGATGCGCCTCAACGCTGAGACGCACCGAATAGTGAATCACCACGGAATCGTAGAGCCGAAGGAATGCCATAGTGCCTGGGTAGGCTTCCCGAAATCCGTCGAAAGTAGCGACCGAGAAAGACACGTCGTTCCGCGAGAACAGGGCAAAGCTCTCGAGATGCTCTCGAACGGTGACTACGTGCGTAGACCGGTCGTCGTACACGACCAGGACGTTGAAGCGTTTCTCTTTCGTGCGGGGGGTCTCGAAGAAACGGTCAATCCATTCCGAGAGAATCGTGAAGTTGTGGTCGTAGCTCCGGGACGCGGCCTCTTTGAGGCGTCTGGCGACGGCCGCGGAATCAAAGCGGCTCGCCTTACAGGCTTCGATCGCCTTGATGAAGTCGCGGGGTTCGTCGGCGAACTGAAACAGGTCACCGTGGGGCTCTAGTGCCGCAATTGACACGCTCACTACAGGCAAGCCGCATGCAACGTACTCAAAGGCCTTCAGCGGGAAGGAAGTCTGTATGGACTCCATCTTCATGAACGGAATGATGCCCACCGTCGCCCTACGCGCGGTGGCGCGTAGTTCTTCTGCGGATAGCCGTCCCCAGTAGCGCACATTTGCGTAAGCACGCAGGTTCTTCCACTCCGTCTGGGGCGCATCGTCGTCCTTGCCGCAGATCCACAGCTCACCCTCGGGGAAGGCCGCGGCTATCTGCTCGAGGAGCCCGAAGTCGACGCGATAGTTGATGCCGCCCTGATAGAGGATAATCAGTTTGCTGTCGCCACTCGTCGCTTGCATTAACTGCTCGGGGCCGGGCTCCCAGAATTTCGCGTCACAGCCGTTACTGATCATCAGCAACGGCCCGGTGTAGCCGCCGCGCTCCCGATAGCTTTTCGCAACTCCGTCAGAGACGGCAACCATCAGGTCTACGTTCAACAGAATAGTGCCAATCTTCTTGCGCAAAGCGGTCTGGTCGGCGAACTTGTCGAGATCAGGCGAGTAGTAGTCCTCAGTTGCGTGGTAGACGCGCAGCGCTGCATGACGCTGGAGGACGAAATCTTCAAAGTGGGAGTTGTATATCCATAGGAGCGGTTTAATCAGCTTACGATCTAGGAGCGCCCGATTGATCCGATCACTTTGGCGCGAATCGTAGTCGGGCGAGACGTGGAGAATGTCAACGTTAGGGACTTCTGTAGCCTCGAAGCAAAACCCGTCTCCCACATGGTCCGGCTGCACAAAGATGACGGGAACATGGCGCGCAAAGCGAACAGCATAGTGGTAGCGATTGCTACGTGGCTCCCTGTGCCAGTCCGACCACGTGAGCATGACGACGCAGTCGCTCCAATGGGCGATGGAGTGGGTTGCTTTCAACAGCGTCCCGGCTTCAGCAACGTCCCCTGCGAGCAAGGCTGCCATGTACTACAACGAGCAACGAGCTAGCAACTTGGCCATCTCGAGAGAGCTGTTCTCCCAGTTGTAGATATCCTTGGCCGCCCGCCAAGCGTTAAAGCGCATCCCATCCAGGCGATCGGTATCGCGGAGCAAGGAGTTGAGCTGTTCGGCCACGTCATTCGGATCGGCGATGTTGAAAACTATTCCCATCTCGTGTTGCGTAATCACCCGCTTCAGATCCATCAGGTCGTTGGCCGCCAATGCGAGACCGGCCATCATGTACTCGAATAGCTTGTTCGGAAACGCGAAGTTTGTGTTCAAGCAAACGTTCACGAACGGCAGCAATCCGATGTCGAACGGCGTAGCCGCGGAAACGAGATCTTGCACCTCCAAAGCGGGCAAGAACTCTACGCGCTGATCCAACCCCCGCTCCGCTGCAAAGTTGCGCAGTTTTTGCTCGTGACCGCCAATACCCCGAAAAGCGACACGGCAGTCGTCCAACTTGGGTACGGCCAGCATCGTCTCTTCGAGGCCGCGGAACGGCATGTAGAGACCGTGGTAGAGCATCCCCCGCCGGCTTGACCGACGACGCACGATGCCTTCGTCGCACAGGTGCTCGAGGCTGGGCGTGTTGTACACAACCGTGAACGTCTTGGACGCGTATGCGTACTCGAAGTACTTGGCCAACCCCTCGCCTACGGTCAGGCGTTCGTCGGTGTACGGCAGCAGCACCCGCTCCATGGTGGAAAAGAAGCCGACAAAATGAGCCGAACGCTCGAGTTCTGACCATTGCTGCGGCCAGATCTCGTGTGCGTCGTAAATCAAACACACATCATGGGCTTGCTTTAGCATGACACCCGCGAAGAGCGTGTCGAGATCATTAGCGTAAACGTGCGTTGCCCATTGCCCGACGGCACGAAACAACTCCACGCTCACCTGCATGCGCCAGTATGTGTCGGCAATATCGCGCGTCTCCACCGCGGAGTCGAGGTAATTCGCCGGTGCGGAGTGGGAAGCCCGCGCCTGACCAAAGACGGCATCTGCAACCCGGCCGGGCAAAGATGGCCGCAAACGAGCCGCGAGTAATTGCTTCAACGACGGAACATACGGGGCGACACTGTTCGATTCGGGCCGAGCCCACCAAGGGCGATCCAAGATGTCGGGCCACAGAGTGGCGATGACTTGGCATAGATTGTCTTTGAGAGCGGCCCGGAAGACGTCGATCTCGACCGTGTAGTAGCGGTCAGAAAGCGGCAGGCGGATGATGCGGAAGCCGCGGAAGTCTTCAGTCGCCTCCTTCGAGTCGAACTGCAGCGTGAAGACCCGAACATCGTGGCCGCGACTGACGATCAAGTCGGCGGCGCGACGTATGCGCGGGTCTTTCTTGACCTCGCTGAACGTCAGGATGGCAACACGCTGCCGCTTGGGCTCAAAGCTTGTACGCATTCATCCACAAGTGGAGATTGATGCAACGCCAGGCTGAGTTATCGGAAAGGCCCATGACCTCGACGCGATTAAAATAATCGTTCGCACGATCTGGGTCGACGAAACTGCGGACACGCTCGTCCTTCAACGCGTTAGTCACCAAGGGGCGCAACACGCTTTTCTGCCACTTTCGTTCAGGTGTCGCAAAGCCAAGTTTGCTGGTTCGCCAGCGGATCTTCTCTGGAATGATGCCCGCCATACCGTCACGCAGCACGCGCTTGGTGTAACCGTTGCGGATTTTTAGACGCGACGGCAAGCTGAAGATGAACTCAACCAGTCGGTGATCCAGAAAAGGCACGCGGCTTTCCACCGAAAAGGCCATTGAGTTGCGGTCCTCGTGACGGAGCAGTGCCTGGAGATTCGTGTGGAACGTCAACTGGTAAAGAATGTTGCTCAGGTGCTCGCGGTCGCCAAACGGCCTGCTTTGCTGGTGGGGTAGATAACGACTAGCAGCCGCATGTCGCTCGGAGACTTCCGGTCGAATCCAATTCATTAGCGGGCGCGGGGGTTTGGGACGAATGCTCCGGAGGCGGTCACCCAGATGTCCCGTCGGCAGAACGTCCTTCCAGCCTTCTCCCTGAAGTTGTGCGTAGCGCAGCAACTCCCAGAATAGGGTGAGGCGATCCCCCTTCGCCTCAAGCTCGTTAAAGAAGTAGTGCGCAAGCGTCACGTAGCCGCCTAGCAGCTCGTCGGCGCCTTGGCCGTCAAGCATGACCTTCACCCGGTTTTGCTGCACGAGCTTGAACACGCTCCATTGAGCAAAGATGCTGGTAGAGCCGAAGGGCTCGTCCTGGTGCCAGACCATGCGATCCAGGTCGTGCAGGAGATCGTCGGAGTTCGGGTAGATGAAGCTCGCATTCACGCCGGTCTCGCGAATGACGATCTGCATGTACTCAAGCTCGTTGGCCTCCTCCTCGTCGAAATGCGAACTGAAGGTGCGCTGAATGGCGTCCTTTCCCTTCGCCGCAAGTAGGCGGTTCATGATGCAAACCAAAGACGAACTATCGAGGCCTCCTGAAAGACAGCTGCCCACCTCGACGTCGCTGCGAAGGTGCAGGCCCACGCTGTCGGTCAGTAGACGACGAAACTCATCAGCCGCGTCGGCTTCGCTAATCCGGTCATTGACCGCTAAGGTGGGGTCGTAGTACCGGTTGATCGCGATGGCGCCGGATTCAAGATCCAGGGACAGACTGTGGCCCTGCATCAGCTTGCGAACGCCAGCGAAGAAAGTTTCCTCGCAGTAGTCGACGGCAGAGTAGGCCAAAAACTCAAACACTGCGCGCTGATTAAGTTTGCGCGGAACAAACGGAAACTCCAAGAGTTGTTTGATCTCCGAGCCGAACGCAAAGTGCTTGCCGTCATAGAAATAGTGAAACGGCTTGATACCGAAACGGTCCCGCGAGCAAAACAACCGGCGCTGTTTCAAATCGACCAGTGCGAACGCCCACATTCCCTGAAAGTGTTCGGTGCAGGCATCCCCCCATTCCTCGTAAGCGTGCAGGACCACTTCGGTATCGGAGCGCGAGCGAAACGTGTGTCCAGCTTTCTCAAGCTCTGCGCGTAGCTCCACGAAGTTGTAGATCTCGCCGTTAAAGACGATCCAAAGCGATTCGTCTCCGCTAGTCATGGGCTGTCGGCCGGTAGGCGACAGATCGAGAATGGCCAGGCGTCTGTGTGAGAGTGCCAAGGTCGAATCGGCCCAAGCGCTCTCTGGAGGCAGTTGCGCATCGTCAAATGCCAGAAAGCTTCGCCGCGCCAATCTCGTGTCAAACAGAGCCAGCCCTTCGCCGTCCGGACCTCGATGCTTCGCGGTCAAGCTGGCGGAGAGGACAGCGGATCGGTAGTCACGCAAGCCCGCCTTGCAGAAGAATCCAGAAATTCCACACATAATTAACCAGTAACGGCTTCCGCTGTACGCAAGGCCTACTTCCACTTATCCAGACCCTAAGTCGGTCGAACGTGGCCTAATGTGCCCCCGCCGCGCGATTGCGAACAGAAAGCTGCGCCCGTCTGTTTGAGCAAAATAGTCTTTATTCCAAGAATATCTTGCGCGATCTCGAGTGACCGCGGGTTTCAATCGTTAAGAACCGTCCGCCAGCTAGGACACTGGCGCCTCATCTGATCGACGAAGGCACCAAACCCTCCATATGCATCCACCCAGGCGCCGGATGCTATGAGTTTCGCCAGCCGCTCGATCAACTCAGTGAAAAGACTGGGAGGCGCACTCAGCGCGCTCGCTCGAGCATGCCACTCATCGGAATACTTGAAGTCTTCAAAGCAAATGCGCCGACCTTCTTCGTTGAGCAGAGTTGCCGACATGGTTGTCCGTCCGATCAATGGTACGACCTGACGAAGCCGAAGCCTCACTTTATAGCCACGAAATATATCTCAACACCAAAAAAGCGCGGCCAAGCAGCTTTCAAGAATTCGCCGGGGAATGACCACCTTTTAGAGGGCGACTCGAGGTCAACGTTCTCGCGGGTGCAATCGAAGGTGCGAAATTCAGCACACATATTTCGAAGTGAGGCG
>JBGTEW010000084.1:0-3499 GCA_041747615.1 Burkholderiaceae bacterium
CAACATTCATGGCGGCGCATGCGCCCTCGGCCATCCGATCGGCGCCTCGGGGGCGCGCATCGTCACCACCCTGCTTGGCGCGATGAGGAAAACCGGCGGCAGGCGTGGCGTGGCGGCACTGTGCATCGGCGGCGGCGAGGCCACTGCAATGGCGATCGAGATGATCTGATGTTCGGCACGCACGACCTACCGCTATTCATGATGACCGCCTTGGTGCTGTACGCGACGCCCGGTGTCGACATGCTGTTCACGTTGAGTCAAACGTTGCAGCATGGATGGCGCGCCGGCCTGGCGGCGGCGCTTGGAATTACAACCGGCTGCGTCATTCATACGATCGCTGCCGCGCTGGGCCTCGCCGCCCTTCTGGCGGCTTCCGCAATGGCCTTCACCGCCATCAAGTGGCTCGGTGCGGCTTATCTGTTGTGGCTTGCCTGGACGATGTGGCGAACTGCGGTCCGTGACGTCGAGCCCGCGCTCGCACGCTTGCCGGCAGCGTCGCTCAGCCGCATTTTCGCGCAGGGATTTCTGACAAATGTGTTGAACCCGAAGGTCGCACTGTTCTTTCTCGCGCTGCTGCCGCAGTTCATCTCGGCCGATGCTCCGAACAAGCCGATCGCGTTTCTGTTTCTCGGCGCCGTATTCATCGTCGGCGGCGCGCTTTCGCTGTTTGCGGTGGTTGCGCTTGCGCAGCGGATGCGTTCGTTCGGTGCAGGTCGTGCAACGCGCCGCGTGCTGAACGCACTCGGGGGCATCGTGTTCGCCGTGCTTGCCGTCCGGCTGGCGCAGGCGGAGCGCTGAGCGCGATGTCTACCGTGTTGATCGTCGGTGCATCGCGGGGAATCGGGCTCGAGTTTGCGCGTCAGTACGTTGCCGAAGGCGCGCGCGTGATTGCCACGCACCGCTCGCCCGAAGCTGGCGAGCTTCTGCGCGAGCTCGGCGCGAAGCCGGTGATGCTCGATATGCTGGATGAAGGTGCGGTGCTGGACTTCGGCGAAAAGATGGCAGCCGAACCAATCGACATCGCCATTGTCAGCGCCGGTATTGCCGGTCCGCGCGGCAGTGCACTCCGATCACCGGGCGGACTCGATTTCGACGCAGTGATGCATACGAACGTGCGGGCGCCGATGCAGTTGATTCCTGCGCTGGCGCCGAGCCTGATCGCCGCGCGTGGCAAGCTCGCGGTGATCTCGAGCCGCATGGGATCGGTGTCGCTGATGACCAACACTTCGAGCTGGCTATATCGCGCCAGCAAGGCGGCGCTGAACGCGGCGCTGAAAGCAGCCAGCCTCGAGCTTGGGGCTCAGGGTGTCGTCTGCGTTGCATTTCATCCCGGCTGGGTGCGAACCGACATGGGCGGCGGCAGTGCAGATATCGACGTTCAGACCAGTGTGAGCGGCATGCGCCGTGTTCTCGCTGCCGCCAACGATTCTGCGAACGGGAAATTCATCAACTACAACGGCGAGCACCTGTCGTGGTAGGCGCCGCCGACAAGCGCCTGATCTCATCCGGTTCTTCATTCGAAGCGCTCGCCGGCTACAGCCGCGCCGTGGTCGATGGCGAGTACGTGCATGTCTCGGGAACAACCGGCTTCGACTATGTCGCGATGACGATCGATGATGATCTGGCCGCGCAGACTCATCAGTGCTTTCGCAACATATCCTCGGCACTGAAGGAAGCCGGCTGCTCGCTGGACGACGTGGTGCGCGTTCGTTACTACCTGACGGACGCGGCGTCGTTCGAACCACTGGCGCCGATCTTCGCCCAATATTTCGCGCGTGCGCGCCCGGCCGCGACCGCAATCGTCTGCGGTCTGGTCGATGCAAGAATGAAGATCGAGATCGAAGTGACAGCGCGAGTGAGTAACCAATGCCGGTAGCGGTATTCGCGATGCTGGTGTTCGGCATTTGCAGCCTGCTCGCGGCCGGTGTCGTCGAAGCGGTGATGCGGGACTTTGCGGGCGAGGCGGGCGTTCCGACCTGGGTGTTCGTCATCGTCCCCGGTTTGTTCGCGATGCTGTTTGCTCTGCTGCTGTATCGCAAGGCCGTCAGCAACATCACCGGCATCAATCAATCGCTGTCACGCGCGCTGGCCGTGGGCATCTGTACCTGGCTCGCGGTGGCCGCCTATGTCAGCTCGCTCTGGTGTCCCGGCTATCGCTTCATGGGGTGCGCGCGGGACGTCGCGCTGGTCACCGGCATCGTCGGCGGCGGGCCACTGCTGGTCGCGGTGATGATCGCCGGTGCTGTCGTCGGCATCGTGCTGAAGCGGCGCGTCGACTGGCTGTCGTACGGCGCGTCGGGCAAAGTCGGTTGAGTGACTGCTGGCCAATGCCGCTAAGTGAGGAGCATCGGTTATTGCGGGATTCGTTGCGCGAGTTTGCTGCCAATCGCCTCGCGCCATTTGCCGGCGAGTGGGACCGCAACGCGACGTTTCCGAGGCAGGCGCTGACCGAGCTGGCGGCGCTCGGCACCTTCGGCATCATGGTGCCCGAGCAGTACGGTGGTGCGGGAATGGACAGCACCGCACTCGCTATCGCGCTCGAGGAGATTGCCGCCGGCGATGGCGCAACCTCCACCATCGTGTCCGTCAACAACTGTCCGGTGTGCGCGATTCTGCTTGCATATGCCAACGAGGCGCAGAAACAGAAGTACCTGGTGCCGCTGGCGCAGGGAACCATGCTCGGCGCGTTCTGCCTGACCGAGCCGCATGTGGGTTCCGATGCGGCCGGCCTGCGCACGACTGCCACACGCGACGGCGATCATTGGGTATTAAATGGCGTCAAGCAGTTCATCACCAGCGGCAAGACCGCCGACATCGCGATCGTGATGGCGGTGACGGACAAGGGCGCCGGCAAGCGCGGCATCAGTGCGTTCATCGTCGAAACGAAGACGCCCGGCTACGTCGTTGCACGACTCGAGAAGAAAATGGGACAGCACGCGTCCGACACCGCGCAGATCGTCTTCGAGGATTGTCGAGTACCCGCGGACAACCTGATCGGCGAAGAAGGTGCAGGCTACCGGATCGCATTGTCCGGGCTCGAAGGCGGGCGTATCGGCATTGCCTCGCAGGCGCTCGGCATGGCGCGCGCAGCGTACGAAGCGGCATTGAACTACGCAAAGGAACGCGAGGCATTCGGCAAGCCGATCTTCGAACACCAGGCTGTCCAGTTCCGGTTGGCCGACATGGCCACGCAGTTGGAAGCTGCGCGCCAGCTGATTCATCACGCAGCCGCGCTGAAGGATGGCGCCCATCCGTGCCTCAAGGAAGCCGCGATGGCCAAGCTGTTCGCTTCCGAAATGGCCGAGCGCGTCTGCTCGGACGCGATCCAGATTCATGGCGGCTACGGCTACGTCACTGACTTTCCGGTCGAGCGCATCTACCGCGACGTGCGCGTATGCCAGATCTACGAAGGCACCAGCGATATCCAGCGGCTGCTGATTGCGCGACACCTGTGATGCAGTCAACCGAGCGCTTCAACAATCGCGCCGACGCCTACACG
>JBGTEW010000085.1:0-2442 GCA_041747615.1 Burkholderiaceae bacterium
TTCGGGGTGCTCTCGATAGTCGGCGTGGCGCGGCGTGACGACCCAAAGCCGCCGAAAGCTCATCGTCTTGATGGCGCGCGCGGCAGCGCCGACGTTGCCGGGATGGCTCGGCGCAACGAGCACGAAGCGGATACGGTCGAACATCTGGCGAGGGAAAATGGCGGTCGAGGTCGATGCACTAAACTGCGCACCCAGTCTAATCGCCGCTCGCTTCCAATGAGCGCGCTCCGTCATGCACCCGATGCTCAACACGGCCATCAAGGCCGCGCGCAAGGCTGGCGCCATCATCAACCGCGCCAGTCTCGATCTCGATCTGGTCCGCGTTTCCAGCAAAGGCCGCAGCGACTTTGTCACTGAAGTCGACAAGGCCGCCGAGCACGCGATTCTTGAAATCATTTCGAAGGCGTATCCCGACCACGCGATCCTGGCCGAAGAGTCGGGCGCTTCCGGCAGATCCGAGTACACATGGATCATCGATCCGCTCGATGGCACTACCAACTTCATTCACGGTTTTCCGCAATACGCGGTGTCAATAGCGCTGCGCCATCGCGAGCACATCACGCAGGCGGTCGTCTACGACCCGACGCGCAACGAGCTGTTCACGGCGTCGCGTGGGCGCGGTGCATTCATGAACGAGCGCCGCCTGCGCGTATCGAAACGCGAACGGCTGGCTGACTGCCTGATCGGCACCGGGTTTCCGTTCCGCAGCCTCGAACACCTCGACGAGTACGTCCTGATGTTCAGGAAGATCACGGAAACGACCTGCGGCATCCGCCGCCCCGGCGCTGCCGCGCTCGATCTCGCCTATGTCGCGGCCGGCCGGCTCGACGGATTCTGGGAAATGGGTTTGTCGCCCTGGGATATGGCGGCAGCCAGCCTGTTGATACTGGAAGCCGGCGGGCTGATTTCGAACTTCGACGGCGAGCCTGGCTTCATGGAAGACGGCCGTATCGTCTGCGCATCGCCGAAGATTTTTCCGCAGCTGCTGAAAATGGTCAGCGACGTGCATCGCGCGCCCGCCGGCTGAGCGCATCCGCGTGGCATGAACGCCGCTACCGATCTCGCGCGGCACACGCCGATGATGCAGCAATACTGGCGCATCAAAGCCGAGCATCCGCACATCCTGTTGTTCTATCGGATGGGCGATTTCTACGAGCTGTTCTATGACGACGCCGAGCGTGGCGCGCGGCTGCTGAACCTGACGCTGACCAAGCGCGGCGCATCGAACGGCGAGCCGATCAAGATGGCCGGCGTGCCGGTCGTCGCGGTCGAACAGTATCTGAGCAAGCTCGTCAAGCTCGGCGAAAGCGTGGCGATCTGCGAGCAAATCGGCGATCCCGCCACCAGCAAAGGACCGGTGGAGCGCAAGGTCGTGCGCGTGGTAACACCCGGAACGCTGACCGACATTTCGCTGCTGAACGACAAATCGAACGCCACATTGCTGGCGCTGGCACCGCCGACGCGCCGCAATGGAACGATCGGGCTGGCGTGGCTCACACTGTCCTCCGGCGAGATGCGCGCGGCAAGCGTTCCCGCAGCGCAACTCGCAAGCGAACTCGGGCGCATCGATCCCTCGGAGATCTTGATCTCAGAAGGCTGGCGCGATGCGCTGCAGCGGCTGCTCGATCCGCTGCCGTGCGCGTCGCAGGCCCGCCCCGACTGGCACTTCGATGCCGCGCGCGGCGAAACGCTGCTCAAGGAGCAGCTGCATGTGGCGGCGCTGGACGCATTCGGCGTTGCCCATGCGCCCGAGATTCTCGCCGCCTGCGCAGCGTTGCTTGACTATGCAAGGACCACTCAGGGCAGCAGGCTGCCGCATATCGCGTCGTTGCAGCGCGAATCGATCTCGGACTTCATCACGCTCGATCCGGTCACTCGCCGCAACCTGGAAATCACCGAAACGCTGCGCGGCGAGGATGGGCCGACGTTGTTCAAGCTACTCGATCATTGCGCAACGACGATGGGCAGCCGGCGGCTGCGCTACTGGCTGCATCATCCTGTGCGCGATCAGGCTGAAGCCGGCCGGCGCCAGGCATGTATCGAGGAGCTGCTGTCGAGCGAGACTCTACGGCGGCAACTGGTCGCCGAGCTGAACGAGATCCCGGATCTCGAGCGGATCGCCGCTCGCATTGCGCTGGGCTCGGTGCGTCCGCGCGAGCTGGCGGCTTTGCGCGCCGCCTTGCCGCATGTCGAGCGCGCGTCTTCATTGCTGCTGGATGCTGCCCGACCGCTGTCGTCGTATTGCGAACCGCTGGCGATGCCGGAGCAACTGCAGGCGCTACTGACCCGAGCACTGCTCCCGGAGCCCGCTTACGCAGTGCGCGATGGCGATGTCGTCGCCGCGGGGTTCGACCTCGAGCTCGACGAGTTGCGCGCGTTGCGGGACCACACAGGCCAGTTCCTGATCGATCTCGAAGCGCGCGAGCGGTCGCGCACCGGCAT
>JBGTEW010000086.1:0-8654 GCA_041747615.1 Burkholderiaceae bacterium
GCCGGCGGAAGCTGGCAATCCGCGTGCAGAAACAGCAGCGTACCGGCACCGCCGTCGAGCGCAGCCTTGGCGCCTGCATTCATCTGCACGGCACGGCCGCGCGGCGATTCGAGTACGCGATCAGCATGCAATTGCGCAATCTCCACCGTGGCATCGGTGCTGCCGCCGTCAACTACCACGACGAGCACCCCCGAACTGCGCAGCAGACGAAGGCGATCGAGCGTCGCGACAATCGTGCCTTCTTCGTTCAAGACCGGAATGACGATTCCAAGTTGCACGCTAAGGGTCATTCGAAATCGGGGTCTGACCCCGATTTCAGCGAATGTCGTTCAGTGACCAGTCGTACTCGAGAAAGCGCACCGGGGTCGAGCCGCTGCGCAGCTGCGCGCGGTCGGCGGGCGAGTCGGCGAGCTGGTCGGCGTACCGGGCTACCACGTCGTTGATCGACGAGAAGCCCTTATGTCCTTTCTCGAAGTCCTTGCCGTACCAGTCGAAGATGCGCGACAGCTCGACCGTCTTGCCCTGCGGGTTGTAGCGGTTGCGCGAGCGGTCTGCCATGAAGCGCACCATCAGCGCGTCGAGCTGCGCATTGAGTTGTTCGGGCGTGAACGCACGATTGTCCAGCAGCGGGCAGCCGATCGATGCGCAGTTGACGGCGACGTGCACCCGCGGATCGTCGAACACGCCGGGCGCACGCATCGTGTCGTGCTCGATGCCGTCCAGGTGCTGCGGCTGGCCGAGCAGCGTGAAGAAGCGATCCTTCCACGGGTTGCCGAATACGGTGCCGAAGTCGCGGATCGATTTCAGGTTCGGATAGCGCGTCAGGATCTTCTCCACCGTGAAAGCGTTGTAGGCGTTCGCAAGAAACGCGTACTGCTGCGGCTTGTTCCAGGAGGCGTACTGCGCGGGCGTGACCGCCGATAGCGACCGCAGGTAGGCGGCAAGCGCCGGACGATCCTCGGCCATGCCCTTGTAGCTCACCTGGCTCGCGCGCCCGTCGTTGATCAGGCGCACATGTTTGCGCAGCAACGAATCCCACGCGGAATGCGAGTGATCGAACGCCGGCTGCCCCTGCGCAGTCGCCGATGCCAGCGCAGCACAGGATAGTGCCGACATGACGACAAGCAGGAAGCTACGCCTTGACTTCATGCATTGCCCCCTGTGCCGATGATGTCTCGTCGGCGTACGCGCGGCGCTTGTTCCCGTTCATTGCCAGCAGCGCACGGAGCACCGCGCCCAATCCGCCCGCACCGCGACGCCATGCCTGGAATGCGGAAAGTACATTCCATTGACCCTCGGTCACCGTCGCCCGCTTCCACGCGCCTGCTGCGTACTTGTTCGCCTCGGCAAGCGTCGGATAGATATGGATCGTTCCGAGGATCTTGTTGAGTCCCAGGTTCTGCTTCATCGCCAGCACGTACTCGGCGATCAGGTCCCCCGCATGCTGGCCGACGATGGTCACGCCGAGAATCTTGTCGGTGCCGGGCACCGTCAACACCTTGACGAAGCCTTCCGCTTCGCTGTCGGCGATGGCGCGGTCCAGGTCGTCGATGCCGTACACCGTCACCGTGTGCGCGATCTTCTTCTCCTGCGCTTCCTGCTCGTTCAGGCCGACGCGCGCCACCTCGGGGTCAGTGAAGGTGCACCACGGGATGACGCGGTAATCGGCGCGGTACCTCTTGAACGTTCCGAACAAGGCGTTGACCGCGGCGTACCACGCCTGGTGCGCAGCCGTGTGCGTGAACTGGTAGGGCCCGGCCACGTCGCCGCAGGCGTAGATATTCGGATACAGCGTCTGCAGATAATCGTCGGTCTCGACCGTCTTCTGCTGGGTGACGTTGATTCCGAGCTCTTCCAGGCCGTAACCGGTCGTATTAGCGGTGCGCCCGACCGCCACCACCACCTGGTCGAACTCGATGCTGACCTCCTTGCCTTCTTTCTCTGCGACCAGGCAGCGCGTGCCGTTGTTCACTTCAAAACGCACCGCCTGGTATCCGAGCATGACGTCGATGCCCTCGGCAACAAACCGGTCGAGCACGAGTTGCGAGACTTCTGGATCTTCACGCATCATCAGGCGCTGTCGCTGAATCTGCGTCACCTTGCTGCCGAGCCGCGCGAACGCCTGCGTCAGTTCGCAGCCGATCGGCCCGCCGCCCAGCACCACCAGCCGGAGCGGCAACTCGCGCAGCTCCCATACCGTGTCGGAGGTCAGATAGCCGACCTGGTCGATGCCGGGGATCGGCGGCACGAACGGGCGTGCGCCGGCAGCGATCGCGATCGACTTGGTGGTCAGCGTCCTGCGTCCTGCGGCGGTCTCGACCTCGACCGTCCACGGGGTGGTGATCTTCGCCTGGCCCGCAATGCATTCGACGCCGAGCGCTTCGTAGCGCTCGACCGAGTCGTGCGGCTCGACTTCTCTGATGATGCGCGATACACGCTCCATCACGTCGGCGAATTTGAATTTCGCACTGGCCTGATCGATGCCGAACTCGCGCGAGCGTGCGATGTGCGAGAGCAGCTTCGCCGAGCGGATCAGCGCCTTCGACGGCACACAGCCGGTGTTCAGGCAGTCGCCTCCCATCTTGTGCTTCTCGACGAGCGCGACCTTCGCCTTGGTCGCGGCGGCGATGTAGGCCGAGACCAGCCCGGCGGAACCGGCGCCGATCACGACCAGGTTGTAGTCGTACGAAGCAGGGCGCCTGTCGTTCCACTTCGCATAGACCTTGCGCGCCTTGATTGCGTCGAGCACCTTTTTAGCCACGAGCGGAAAAATTCCCAGCAGCGCAAAGGCGAACAACAGGCCGGCCGAGATGCGAAACTGTCCGAGCTGCGTTCCGGCGTACACGTAGACCAGTGTGCCCGCCAGCATGCCGATCTGGCTCACCCAGTAGAAGGTCCAGGTACCGATTTTCGTCAGCCCCATCACCAGGTTGACGACAAAGAACGGAAACAGTGGAACGAGCCGCAGCGCGAACAGATAGAACGCGCCTTCGCGTTCGATGCCGGCGTTGACAGGAGCGAGGCGGTCGCCGAACTTGGCCTGCACCCAGTCGCGCAGTAACAACCGCGAAGCGAGGAAGGCGAGCGTGGCGCCGATCGCCGACGCAAACGAAACCAGAACGACGCCAATCACAAGGCCGAAGATCGCTCCGCCGACCAGCGTCATGATCGCTGCGCCCGGAAGCGACAGAGCCGCCACCGAAATGTAGACGAGCAGGTAGATCGCTGCGGTCTGCACGGGTTGCGCGGCGTAATACGCATCGATCCGCGCGCGCTGCTGCTGGAAGAATTCGATGGATACGTACTGCCTGAGGTCGAAGATGAAGAACGCAGCAACGGCTGCGACCAGTACCAGCGCTAACAGGATGCGTTTCTTGTCCACGGATCGTTTCCCGGAAGTCAGATTGCTGCGCCTCTTGCGCAGACGCAGTTGAAGTCGAGCAGACCGCCGCAGTTCTTACACCGCCGCAGCGATGCAGCCGCGCAGCGGCGCGCGGCCCAGCGCATCGTCGATTGAAAAATCCGGTCCGTCAACGATGCGAGGGTGATACGAGACGTGCGCCGGCGAGTCCGCCGGCCAGAGGCGCTCGAACTCCGCGTCCCAGGCGCAAGCGTCGAATCGCACCGCCAGTGCGTCGACATAGATACCGGCTGCGTCGGCGCCATACAGTCGCGTGTCGATCAACGCCTGCGGCACTGGCGAAACGGCCAGTCGCGTGATCAACCCGTGGCGCGTGTGCGTGAAGTTCGGCATGCCGGCCGCGCCGTTGTTGACGATGAAGCGTTCCCCGAGCGGTGTGTCGAATACTTTCAGCGCCGGCAGACAGGTGTGCGTCGATGCAAACCCGTTCAGCGCCGCTTGTTCGAACACCGCCGACAACTGCGCTTCGCGCCGCGCGTCGTGCAGCGAATCGTGAGCAAAGCGCCAGCCAGCCAACGCCCAGGCGTCGCCGTGCACGATACCGACGCGCGCGCCGCCGACATCCGCGACCAGATGCATCGGCAGTGCTGCCAGGCGCGCGCGTGTCCCCGCCTTGTTTGCCTCGAAGTGCCGGGACGCGGTGCGCAGCCGATCAAGAATCGCGTTCGAGCGGTCCACGTCATCATCCGGCACCGACTCGGGGTAGGCGCAGCCGCAGCCGTTGTCGTCGTCATCACCGGCCAGCTCGGTTTCGACATTGCCGCGCAGCGCGATGTACCGCGCAACGCCGCGATCAATATCTGCGAAGGCGTCGAATTCGGCGTCGAACCAATGAAAGTCGCCGTTGAAAACCAGCTTCGTTTGCGCCCGTTCGCACTCCGCAATGCGCTCTATTTCGGCCAGGGCGAAGCGATTTCCGTAGAGCCCGCCGATCACATAAATCACATCAGCCGTCAGTTCGGGCGGGCGCGAGAACGATGAAGGTGAGTAGCTGTAAGACGCCGGGCAGACGCGGCCGGGTGAAACCCTTGCCGAATTCATCCTGCGAGCGCTCCGCCGCACGACGAGCCCTGCCCCGCCGTGCATGCGTAACAGTGATCGGCAATGGCGATCGGGTTATCGGCGAGATCGGTTATCAGCAGGTCGGCCAGATGCACACGGCCGGCGCGGCGGCCTTTTTCGCGCAGCGGAATCGCCAGCATCTGGTTGAAGTCGCAGTCGTACAAGTACCCCTGGTAGTCGACCGACACCAGCGCGCGGCACATGACTGCAGCCAGATTCTCATTGCGATGCGCGCCGCGCAGCAGCGCCATGTATTCCCGAAACTGTCCTTTGCTGATCAACGTGCTGCCGAAACGCGCAATCGGCTGGTTGGTGAACGTCAGCAGCCGGTTGAAGCGAATGCCGAAGTTCTCGCCCAGCAACCGCTTGTAGTCGGCTTCGAGCTTGACTTGCGGTGGCGCCAGCACCGGTCCCTGCGGATTAAAAACAAGATCGAGCGTCAGCTCCGAGCCGGGCGCGCTGTAGCCCAGCGTATTCAGCTTTTGCAACCCGCGGATGCTTTTGTCGAACACGCCGGCGCCGCGCTGTTTGTCGACGTTGGCCTGTGAGTAGCAGGGCAGAGACGCCACAACATGCACGCCCTCGGTGGCCAGGAACTCAGCCAGCGCTTCTTGACCCGGCTCTTCGAAAATCGTTAGATTGCAACGGTCGATGACTTCGGCGCCCAGCGCGCGCGCAGCGCTGACTAGCGATCTGAAGTGGACATTCAGCTCGGGCGCGCCGCCGGTCAGATCGAGGCTGCGGATCGAGCGGGCACGCATGACTTCGAGCACCAGATCGATGGTCGTGCGATCCATCTGTTCGGTCCGGTTTGGCCCGGCGTTCACATGGCAGTGCACGCATGTCTGATTACACGTGTAGCCAAGGTTGACCTGCAGCGAATCGATTGCACGGCGGCGGATCGGCGGAAAATCGGTCACTCTCAAAAGCGGCAGCGTTGCGTGCATGTGCCTTCTAGTCCCCAAGTTTGCGTATTGCGACGCGCATCAGGTCGATCTGGCGCTCGAAGCGCGAGCACATCTCGCACACCATCAGGTGCAGCCGCAAACGCCAGCGATCAGTGGCACGGATCGGACTGTCCATCCGTTCCGACAGCAACTTATGTGCGCGACTGCACGGTATGCGAATCCAGCCAAAGATCATCTCTCAGTGTCGCCGGCAAACCAACTCAGTTCCAAGCACTCCCGCAACCGCATGCGCGCACGAAAAAGCATGACGAAGCAATTGGTCGACGTGATCCCCAGTTCCTTACATATTTCGGCGGTCTCGTACTCGAGCCATTCCCGCATCATGAAAATGCGCGCCAGTCCGGCCGGCAGCTTGTCGACGCACATCTGCAGCACGTCGAAAAACTGCGTGCGGTTCAAGGCCTCCTCGGGGTCACCCCAATCGAGGGGCGTGGAAACCCGGTGTCCGTCGGCGGCGAAGAGCTCATCGAAGGTCTCGACCTGCGCTGCTTCCAGTTGCGCGTCAACCGAAACTTCGCGCTTGGTGTGCCGGAACTGATCGATGATCTTGTGCTTCAGGATGCCGACCACCCAGGTCTTGATCTGGGACTGGCCGGCAAATTTTTGCGAGCCTTCCAGCGCGGCAACGAGTGTTTCCGAGACGACATCTTCGGCCCAGGTCTCGTTGCGCAATTGCATGCGCGCAATGGCCAGCAGCGTGGGCCGCAGCGCCGCGAGTGAACTCTCGAGCGTCGCGGCACCCAACGATCTACGTTTTCTTCTGGAGGCGGCGGATCAACGACGACGTATCCCAGCGTCCGCCGCCCATCGCCTGTACTTCGGCATAAAACTGATCGACCAGTGCTGCGACAGGCAGCGGCGCCTGGTTGCTGCGCGCCTCATCGAGACATAGGCCGAGGTCCTTGCGCATCCAGTCCACTGCAAAGCCAAAGTCGAATTTGCCGTCGACCATTGTGCTTCCGCGATTGTCCATCTGCCAGCTTTGCGCTGCACCCTTGCCGATCACCTGCAGCACGAGCTTCATGTCGAGTCCGGCTGCCTGCCCGAACGAGATGCCTTCGGCCAGACCCTGCGCCAGTCCGGCGATGCACAACTGGTTGACCATCTTCGCAAGCTGGCCGGCGCCGGATTCGCCGATCAGCGTGACGGCCTTTGCAAACGCCATCGCGACCGGCTGTGCGCGATCGAACGCTGCCTGATCGCCGCCGCACATCACCGTCAGCTGACCGTTGACCGCGCCGGCCTGGCCACCCGACACCGGGGCGTCGATGAAGTGCAAGCCGCGCTCGCGCGCCTGGGTGGACAAGTCACGTGCAATCTTGGCCGACGCGGTCGTGTCGTCGAACGCGATCGCATCTTTTCCCATACCGGCAAACGCCCCTGAATCGCCTAGCATCACGCTTGCCAGATCGGCATCGTTGCCGACGCACGAAAAAACGATCTGCGCGCCGGTCGCCGCCTCGCGCGGTGTCTTCGCCATCTTGCCGCCGTACTCCTGCGCCCACTGCCGGGCCTTGGCTTCGGTACGGTTGTAAACCGTTACTCGATGTCCGGCGCGCGCCAGGTGCCCCGCCATTGGATAACCCATCACGCCCAGTCCGAGAAAGGCAACGTGGTGGGAACTGATCGCTTCGTAGGTTTTGGTCGTCATGATTCGATTCTAAGTGGTGAGTGTTCGTTCAGAAGCCGGCCGCGAGTCCATCGCGCCGAGAATCACTGGCGGCCACATAGCCGTCAACGGCCGGGTCGCCGAGGCGCCATACGAACTGTCCGGAGCCGAAGTCCATGTACGAATCGTCAGCGCGCGTAATGCGATGGCCGCGCGCGGTCAGCTCGTCTGACACCGGCCGCGGGATACCGGCTTCCACTTCGATATCGAGCCCGCTCATTACTTTCCAGCGCGGCGCATCGCAGGCTGCCTGCGGCTGCTGGCCGCCGAGCAGCATGCGCACGAGTGTCTGCACGTGCCCCTGCGGCTGGATGTTGCCGCCCATGACGCCAAAGCTCATCTGCGGATTGCCGTCTTTCATCAGGAACGCCGGGATGATCGTATGAAACGGCCGCTTGCCCGGTGCGACGCAGTTTGGGCTCGCCGGATCAAGAGAAAACCCGGCGCCGCGGTTTTGCAGAGAGATGCCGTAGCCTGGTACGACGACGCCCGAGCCGAAGCCCATGTAATTCGACTGGATGAACGACACCATCATGCCGCTGGCGTCGGCGACCGACAGATAGACGGTGCCGCCGAGCGGCGGCTTGCCTGCGATCGGGGTGGCGGCACCCCGCATGTCGATCAGGCGCGCCCGCTGCTTCAGGTAGCCGTCGTCGAGCATTTCGGCTGGAGTGACGGTCATGCTGCGCGGGTCGGCCACGTAGGCGTACGTATCGGCGAATGCGAGCTTCATCGCCTCGATCATCACGTGCTGCCAGTCCGCGGAATCCACTGCGTACTCCGTGAGCGCCGTGTGGCGCAGGATCCCGAGGCAGCTGAGTGCGGCGATACCCTGGCCGTTCGGAGGAATCTCGTGCACTTCGAAGCCATGGAACGAGGTGCTGATCGTGCCGCTCCAGCCGTGCGTGTGAACGAAGTCCCAGTAGGCGGACAGATCAGATGCCCGCATCGCGCCGCCGTGCGTTTGCGCAAACCGGCCGATGGCCTCGGCAATCTCTCCGCGATAAAACGCTTCGCCGCGAGAGTCCGCGATCAGCTTCAACGTATGGGCTGCACCCGCCAGCGCGAAGTGCTCACCGACCTCCGGTACGCGGCCTTTCGGCAGAAAGTGTTCGGCGAATCCCGGCAGGTTGCGCAGAAGCGGTGTGGCTCTTGCCCACTTGTCCTGCACGATGGGGCTGACCGCGAAGCCGCGCTCGGCGTATTCGATGGCCGGTGCCAGCACATCGGCAAATGTGCGCTTACCAAAACGGCCGTGCAGCGACGCCCAGCCGGCGACTGCACCCGGAACCGTCACCGAATCCCAGCCGCGTTGGGGTACGCTGGGCTGACCGCCGTACTTGCGTTCGAAGTAGTCCGGCGTCCAGGCGGCCGGCGAGATACCGCTCGAGTTCAAGCCGTGCAGCTGGCGCTTGTCCGGATCCCACACGATCGCAAAGTTGTCCGCGCCCAGTCCGTTGCTGCAGGGCTCCGTCATCGTGATCACCGCGGCCGCCGCGATCGCCGCATCCACCGCGTTGCCGCCGCCGAGGAG